>JAYVSL010000282.1:0-8264 GCA_043775355.1 Planctomycetota bacterium | reverse complement strand
TCTTAATTAACCGCTGGGATTATGTCCGATGTCCGATGTCCGATGTCGGGAACCAGAAGACGTCGGAGATGGCATGACATCGGACATCGGACATCGGACATCGGGCATGACACTTGTCTTAATCGCCCTTCTGCTTGTGAGTTGCGGCGAACCCCGTGGTTTACCGCCCGAAAATATGGATTTAGTCGCGTGGTACATTGAAGACCAAGTGCACGGCAACACGCGCAAGCCGGAAGAACTGGTTTTGACCACCAGTACTCCCGAAATGGATAAAGTCGCTCAATGGTTAAGGGGAACGACGGTGCGTAATCAGCATATTTTTCCGCGCCATCTCGAATCTCGCCGCTTGCGCTGGTCGGCCATCAAAGCACTTTTTTTAGAAGGACATGTGGTGGTGCTGAATGATGGCTTAGTTGCCGCTATTCCAAGTTTGCCGAAGGAAGATCAATCTTACGTGTTTCCGGTTATCGACAGTGAAAATCTTGACCGACGCCACATCGATGCGCTGATGATCAGCCTGATGAATGCAGACTCGGCTGAGGCCAAACAGTGGCTGTCGCGCTCCGCCGCCGCTCGCATTGCCCTCGACGTCCAGGCTGGAGCAAAGCGCTGGACCAGGAAACCATAAACGACGATCGCTCAAACAGGGTTTCCCTCGGTCGAATAGCGGTTTTCAAAGCATTTGGCTGAGACTGGGTTGCACGTCGCACTACGTCACCACCATGCGCCGCTCACCCGAGGTTGTGCCATGTCCATCGCCACCACTACCGTGCTGCAAGCGTCACTCGTCGAGCTTATCCGCATAACGTCAACCGTGCTGCCGCGCGACGTGGTGACGGCAGTCGATGCTGGCCGCAAGGTCGAAGAAACTGGTACCAATGCCGCCTATGCGCTCGACGTGATTGACTGCAATATTGGTTTAGCAAAAAGCAAAAGTCAGCCGCTTTGCCAAGACACCGGTTCGATCTTGGTCTATGTCCACACACCGGTTGGTTACGACCAAATTGCGTTTGCAGAAACCTTCATTGAAGCGGTGAAAGAGGCGACCACAAAAGGTTACTTACGACAGAACTCGGTCGACAGCATCACCGGTAAAAACAGCGGAAATAACATCGGACCAGGCGCGCCAGACTTTCACTTTCACCAATGGCGCAAAGACCATGTCGAAGTGAAACTGATGCTCAAAGGTGGCGGCTGTGAAAACGTCGGCGCAACGTACACGCTGCCTAATCCGCAATTTGGTGGCCGCGATTTAAAGGGCGTCGAAAACGCGATCTTGGATTGCGTGCTGCAAGCGCAGGGCCAAGGCTGCGGCCCAGGCATTCTTGGCGTCGGCATCGGCGGCGACCGCGTCAGCGGCATGGCCTGCGGCAAAGCGCAACTGCTGCGTACCCTTGACGACGCCAATCCCGATCCGGTGCTTGCCGAACTGGAAAAAACCGTGGTCGCCAAGGCCAATCAATCCGGCATCGGGCCGATGGGGTTTGGCGGAAAAACCACGCTGCTGGGCTGCAAAGTCGGCAAACTCAACCGCGTGCCTGCATCATTTTTTGTTTCGATCAGCTACATGTGCTGGGCGTTCCGACGGCAAGGTGTCGAACTCGCCGCTGATGGTCGCGTCACTCGTTGGATTTACTGAATGAAAGAGCACATGACTAATTTCCCCGACGCACGCCGTAAATGGTCATTGATTTTTTCTCTCGCTTTTGCCTTAGTCGGAATCGGATGCGCAGAAAATGACGAGAAAGATCAAGCCACACAAAAAAGAATAACCGATTCGCTCGAAAGTGCTCGGCATAAAACGACACAGCTGGAATTAGACCTTCAAAAAAGCGCTGAGGAAATTCGCGCTTTACGCGAAGACAATCGCAAACTCACTCAACTCTTATTTGAGACAACACAACGACAGAAAGTTTCGGCGAACGGCGATTCAAGTGCTCAGGTAACACAACCAAGCGAAACTGAACTCCGTGAAATTTCCACTCGTCTAAAAGCTCAGATGGAAACCGTTTTAGAGCAGAGCGCAAAAAGACTTGCGCTAATAAATGAAAAGCTTAACGAAGATTTTTTTAAGAATTCTAAGAATGACGAAGAGATCAAGGCTTTACGAGAAGAAAGTTACAAGTACCAGCAACTATTGATAGAAGCTAAGTCAAAAGCAGATTCCGTCCTTCTCAAGCCTTAACTCTCCCAGCAGGCACCATATCATGGCACTTATCTCGCTCACCACGCCGCTCTCTGAAGCGCTCACGCGTTCACTCAAAGTCGGCGACACCGTCGAAATCACGGGTCGTCTTTTCACCGGACGCGATGCGGTTCACCACCGTTTACATCACGGAGAAAAACCTCCGGTCGATCTTGCCGGTCAAATCATTTATCACTGCGGCCCAGTGATGGTGAAAGAAAGCGACACCTGGGTTTGCAAAGGCGCTGGTCCAACGACCTCGTCACGTGAAGAGCCCTATCAGTGGGAGGTCATGCGCGATCACGGCATTCGTGCGGTGATCGGCAAAGGCGGCATGGGCCCTAAGACCCTTGAGGGCTGCGTCAAATACGGCTGCGTTTATCTGCACGCCATCGGCGGAGCCGCGCAAGTTGCTGCCGAAAAAATTACCCGCGTCGACGGCGTCGATTGGATAGACCTTGGCAGCCCAGAAGCCATCTGGCATCTGTGGGTCGAGAAATTTCCCTGCATCGTGACCATGGACAGCCACGGCAACTCTCTGCACAAACAGGTGTTTGAAGCATCGGCGGCGGCGCTGGGAAAACTCAAGGCCTAAAATTCTGGGAACATCGGCTGCTGAAGTTTTGCTAGAGACGACTACAGGCTACAGGCTACAGGCTACGAACCACCGGTCTTATACACGACGTCGCAGCACGATCCTGTGGCCGGTAGCTGACAGCCAGCAGCGCCTCACAAACCAATAGCCCCAGACTTTTCGCCACGGCGATGTCGAAAGCTTGTCGAAAACTTCCTTGCCTCTGTCGAAAAGCGGTCGAATTCGCATAAACGCAGCGCAAACCTCACGGTTGCCTTGCGCCAACGACGCCATCATTCGCGCCTCTCAGGACAATGCCACATGACCCTCGCTCAGCTCCAAGACTACACCTTCACCACCAAGTACGCGCGCTGGAACAAGGCCATCGGCCGCCGTGAAAGTTTTGCCGAAGCGGTCGACCGAGTCATGGGCATGCACGCGGCGACCTACGCGGGCAAAGATATTGCGGAAGAAATGGCGTTCGCCACTTCGGCGATGAAAGAACGCTTGGTGCTTGGCAGTCAACGTGCCCTGCAATTTGGCGGCAAACCGATCACCGACAAAAACGCACGGCTGTATAATTGCACGGTTTCGTACTGCGATCGTCCGCGCTTTTTCCAAGAAGCTCTATGGCTGTTGTTATGTGGATGCGGCGTTGGTTTTTCGGTTCAGGCCCATCACGTCGCACGCCTGCCGAATGTCGCACGCCCTGGCAAGAGTCGCGTCACCTACGTGATCGAAGATTCGATTGAGGGTTGGTCTGACGCGCTGGGAGTGTTGTTGTCGGCGTATTTCGTCAGCGATCAGCCTTTCCCAGAATTTTTTGGCAAACAAGTCACCTTCGATTTTTCTAAGATCCGTCCGATGGGCGCCGCTTTGTCGAGCGGCGTTGGCAAAGCTCCTGGCCCTGGTCCGCTCAAGCGCTCGCTTGAACAAATCCGTTTGCTGATCGACATGCGCTTAACCAGCCTTGGCCAGCGTTGCGCGCTGCCGTCGATCGATAGCTACGACATTTTAATGCATGCCAGCGATGCGGTGTTGGCTGGTGGCGTGCGACGTTCGGCCACCATCTGCCTTTTTTCACCTGACGATCACGCCATGGCGACGGCCAAGACGGGCGATTGGTTCGTCAAAAATCCTCAGCGTGGACGCTCCAACAATTCAGCGCTCTTATTGCGCGATAAAACCACCTACGCTGAATTCGCCGCGTTGATGCATTCGGTCAAAGAATTCGGCGAGCCCGGTTTCGTGTGGGCAGACTCGACTGAGATCATGTACAATCCGTGCGTCGAAATCGGCATGTATCCCGTCGACGTAGAAACTGGCGAGAGCGGCTGGGCCTTCTGTAATTTGTGCGAACTCAACCTGAAGGCCTGTACGACTCCGGAAATTTTCGCCCGAGCCTGTAAAGCCGCCGCAATTCTTGGCACGCTGCAAGCTGGCTACACCTCGTTCGATTATTTGGGCAAGACCTCTGAACGCATTGTCCGACGCGAAGCCTTACTAGGCTGTTCGATGACCGGCATGATGGATAATCCCTCCATCGCTTTCGATCCCGTTCTGCAAACCAAAATGGCGAAGCTGATCTTGGACGTGAACGCGCAGGTAGCGCGCAAAATCGGTTTGAATCCCGCAGCGCGAGCAACCTGCGTCAAGCCTGCCGGCACCACCAGCTGCATCCTTGGTACCGCCAGCGGCATCCACGCACACCACGCGAAACGCTATTTCCGCCGCGTTCAGGCCAACAAAGCCGAGGTCCCTTACCAATACTTCCAACTGCACAACACCCGCGCGGTCGAAAACAGCGTGTGGAATCCCAACGGCACCGATGCCATCATTACCTTTTGCATCGAAGTGCCTGAAGAAGCTCGTACGAAAAATGATCTCCGCGCGGTTGAGTTGCTCGGTCACGTGAAGTCGACGCAAGAACATTGGGTCGACGCTGGACGCCGTCCAGAAAACTGCACGGCTCCATGGCTGCGCCACAACGTCAGCAACACCATCACCGTGCGCGACAGCGAATGGGAAGAAGTCACGCGCTACATCTATGATCATCGCCAAGCTTTCGCTGGCGTTTCTCTGCTTCCCGAAGGCGGCGACCTGGATTATCCACAAGCCCCGTTCTGCGCGGTGTGGACGCATGAAGAAGTGCTCAAGGAATACGGCGTCGGCAGTCTCTTCGCTTCCGGATTAATCGTCGACGGCCTACACGCTTTCGATGACGACCTGTGGGGCGCTTGCGCCTGCGCACTCGGCACCGGTAAATCGCTCGACCTGCCTGCGCTGAAAACCGACGGCACGCAAGACCTCGAAGCCTTGCAAGAGCAGGTGAAAAAATTGCTCCTGCAAAAAGACTGGGTCCGCCGTGCGCACAAGTTCGCTCAGAATTATTTCGGCAATGATCTGCGCCGCATGACGTACTGCCTCAAACGCGTGCACAACTGCAAGCTGTGGGAAGATTTGCAACGCGAATATATCCCAGTCGATTACACGCTGATGCTCGAAACCATTGATAATACCGGACGCGTTGAGTTGGATCCGGCGTGCGCGGGTGGGAAATGCATCGTGTGAAGAACGGCAGAGAGAGCGATTGAAGACAGAGCACCAGAGAGAAAAAGTGTAGGCCCATTTGAGCGCTCGCTGACATGAAGACTACGATCACCTCATTGGCCAGAAAAACTGGAGAAAGAAACTTCTATGATCCGCACGCTCAAGCCCATCCACACTAAGGTCGACTATGCGACGGCGCAGGCACGTGCCGCTGAGTTGGTCTTGGCAGCGCCAGCCAAGAACTCGCCGACTGGCGATGAACTCGATATCCTTGCCACGCTCATCGCCACCTACGATCGCGAGAACTTTCCTCTCGGTCCTGCTGATCCCATCGCTGCGATTCGTTTTGCCATGGATCAGCGCGACCTAGAGGCCAAAGATCTGGTGCCCTACTTGGGTACCCGCTCACGGGTATCCGAAGTGCTCAGCGGCAAACGCGGATTGAGCATCGAACAAATGTCACGCCTACATCATGGCCTGGGAATTCCCCTCGAATGCCTGATGCCACCCGCCACGCCCGTGCGCAGTCGCCGCGCTGTCCACCCCGCACGCCGCGTCGCCACCCGCCGTCAATCCTACCAAGCCTAAAACGATGACCTATTCCCTACGCCCAGCGACGACCGGCGACCTTGCCGCCATCAACGAGATCTACACCCACTCGGTTCTGCACTCAACGGCGACGTACCAGACCGAGCCGAGCACCGACGCTGAGCGGGCCGCGTGGTTCGCAGCCCATGGCCCACAGCATCCGGTGATCGTCGCTGAAATCGATGGTTGCGTGGCTGGCTGGGGTTCGCTGTCGTCGTTCCATCCCCGCGCTGCTTTTGCGCGGACGGTGGAAGAATCCGTCTACATTCATCAGGACTTCCATCGTCGCGGCATTGGCCGCGCGATTCTTACCGATCTGCTCGCACGAGCGAAAACACTCGGACACCACCGCGTGATCGCCGCCATTTCAGGTGATCAAGAACCAAGCTTGGCCCTCCATCGCACCTTTGGTTTTGTTGACGTTGGTCACCTCACCGAAGTCGGATTCAAGTTCGGAAAATGGTTAGACTTGGTCTATCTGGAATACCGAATCTAAACTGCGCTCTAGGAAAGGAAAATCTGACCTGGAGAACGGAGAACCAGAGGACCAGCTGCAAGCCCAGACAACATCCACGGGTTGGTGAGGACGACATAAAGGAAGTACCACAGAAAGGATGTACGCATCCTTTCTCCTTTTCTTTTGCTCTCAAAGAAAACCCCAAGCCGGAACGGCTTGGGGAAAGGTGCGTTTTTTCAGTTAAGAAGTGAGAAAGACACGAGAGAGATGTCTATTCCTTCACTCAGTGACAAAAGAAATGCGTATGTCCATTATAGCTTTACTTCCGCAATCAGGTCTAAAACCTGCGGAATTGCCGTTATTTCATTCGATTTCTCTGCCGTCGCCACCTGCCCAAGCGTCACCCCCGTGTCCGAGGACCACGCCGACACCGTATGAATGGCTTTCGCTAAATCACCATCACCACTCGCTCGCGACGTCTTCCCATCAATCGCCACCACCCCAGAAACCGGCCCCACCGCCTGCTGAATCCAAAGCGCAAAACAACGAGCTAAAACCCCCGCATCCAGCAAACGGAAAATACGACCCAACGTGTCATGCGAAGGAGTGCCAGTCACAAATAAACCATGCGACGCAAACCACTCCTGACGAAGCGTACCGAAATCCGCAATCTCAACCCAATTCTCACATTCCGCTAACATCCCAATCACCGCCAACGCCAACACGTGTGACAACGAATACGCCTTCAAATGATCACGACGAGGGTCTTCAAGCGAATCCAATAGCGACAACAACGGAAGCAAATCCGGATCAACCGGAACGGCAACCGAATCAATCGGCAAACGAGGAAAAGAAGACGAACGAGGAGAGTTTTTTTTGGACATCAACCCAAGCTATACAAGTCCTGACAAGTTAACAGCTTCCATGTTTTCGCTGCGGGTAGGCGAGTAATGCAATTGCCCTGGGAGTGGATGTAGGCGATGTTGCAAAATATTCTGCTAGAGCTAAGGAGATTGCGAATGCAGCCGACAAATCTTCTAATGGAGTCTTCCGGGTATTTTCTCAGACTCAGGCAGATGGGCATAAGATAAGAATCGTGCTCAAGAAAGACACTAACGAGTTGGCCATGTGGGATGAGACAATCGATGAGCTTACTACTCTTTATAGACCTGGAGCGGACACTGCCGCAAATGTGGCTGACATGCTTAAAAAATCAGAGGATCTAGTGAATAAAAAACTGGCTCTACCATCCATGCCTTGGGTCGAGGTCAAATAAATGAAACCACTTCTTCCATGCCCATGCTGTGATTACCGCACGATAGAGCGCTACGGCTCATGTGAAATTTGCCCAGTATGTGACTGGGAGGATGATTATGTTCTCCCAGAAAACGGAGGTTTAGATCAAGAATCTGGACCCAATAATATGACCTTACGCGAAGGCAGGAAAAAATTTCTTTTGCTAGTGGCAACTAAAGGTCTCCCGCTGGAGGCGGCAGACTACAAACACTTCGAACGCAACATCCCACTATGATTGATACGTGAACCACTCTCCCCAGAAACAACAATGCCCATGCTGTGATTATTTTACGCTTGATGATCGCAGATGTTATGAAATTTGTGATGTGTGCGGCTGGGAAGATGAAGGATATTCACCCGAGCAAATTGACCATCTGGATGCTCCATCTGGTCCTAATAGCGGTACATTACGTGAAGGCCGGAAGAAATTCCTTTTACTAGTAGCGACTAAAGGAATTCCGCTAGAGGCAGCAGATTACGAACGCATGCCGCGCGACATTCCGTTATAATTAGACTCACTACTGTCCGGTTAAGAAATTTTTTTTGCGACAAAGACACGTAATTTTCCATTAAATAACATCGCTCACCCCTGAATCGATTTCAATTGAGAATGC
>JAYVSL010000281.1:0-3551 GCA_043775355.1 Planctomycetota bacterium | reverse complement strand
AGATTTTTGGGACATCGCCCCAAACTACACAAGTCCTGACGCGTTAACAGCTTCTATATTTCCACGGCAGGCGGGGGGGTAATGCAATCGCCCTGGCAGCAACACAAAGAGCCTGGCCGATTGGCCAGGCTCTTTGTATTTTGCAACAAGCTACCGAACTGACGTGAGTCAGCAGTTCAGCGATACAGATTGGTAAACGTCTTCAGTCCCAAGTATTGTGCCTGCTTGCCCAATTCTTCCTCAATGCGGATGAGTTGGTTGTACTTGGCAACGCGATCGGTGCGGCTGGCGGAGCCGGTTTTGATCTGGCCACAATTGGTGGCCACCGCGATATCAGCGATGGTGGCGTCTTCGGTTTCACCCGAGCGATGTGACAGAATCGCGGTATATCCAGCCTTTTGCGCCATCTGCACGGCGTCCAAGGTTTCGCTGAGCGTGCCGATCTGATTCACTTTGATCAGGATCGAATTGCACGCGCCCTTGGTGATGCCTTCGGCCAAACGCTTAGGATTGGTGACGAAGAAATCGTCGCCCACGACCTGCACGGTTTTGCCCATGCGCTGGGTCATCTTCACGTAGCCATTCCAATCATCTTGGTCGAGCGGATCTTCGATCGAGATGATCGGATATTTCGCCGCCCAACCAGCGAAGAGATCAACCATTTCGTCGGCGCTGAAAAGTTTGCCGGGATTAGATTTCCAGAATTTGTAACCCTTCTTCTCGCCTTCGTCGAACAGCTCGCTGGAGGCACAGTCCATCGCAATGGCAAAGTCTTTGTCGCGGCCCGGCTGGTAGCCAGCCTTGACGATGGCATCCATAATAAACTTGAGCGCTTCTTCGTTGTCGAGGTTCGGAGCAAAGCCGCCTTCATCTCCAACGTTGGTGTTGTGACCTGCTTTTTTCAACACGCCCTTCAGCGCATGGAACACTTCGCACACTTGGCGAATGCCTTCCGACCAGCTCTTCGCGCCGACCGGCATGACCATGAATTCTTGGAAGTCGACTTTGTTGTCAGCATGTTTGCCACCGTTGATGATGTTGGCCATCGGCACCGGCAATTGACGCGCATTGGTACCGCCGATGTAGCGATAGAGCGGCAGATCGTGCGCCTTGGCCGCAGCCTTAGCGACGGCAAGCGATACGCCCAAAATGGCGTTGGCGCCAAATTTAGATTTATTCTCGGTGCCATCCATCTCGATCATCAAACTGTCGATCATGCGCTGCTGAAATGCTTCCAGGCCGACCAGTTCAGGCCCGATCAAATCATTGACGTTAGCAACGGCTTTGAGCACGCCCTTGCCTAGGTACTTGGTTTTATCGCCGTCGCGCAGTTCACAGGCCTCATAAGCCCCAGTCGAAGCGCCCGATGGCACGGCCGCACGGCCAAGCGTGCCGTCGTCAAGCAAGACGTCGACTTCAACGGTGGGATTCCCACGGCTGTCAATGATTTGGCGGGCTTTAACATCTTCGATGTACATAAAATTCCTTGCGGCTGAAAGGCGGCAAAAGGGTTACGAAATGGTGTTGTTGACGAGGGCGAGACGATAGGTCGTCAGTGCGCTTGCCAAGGGTCAACTGCCGCTGCGGTCGCCGACGTCATGGGTTTTTTTATTGGCGATTTTTAACCGGAGGGCACGGAGACCAAAAAACGCCGGAAACCGCAAACGCGGTCGAGTTTTCCTGGATAGGGGTAGAGACGGCCCTTTCGGGCCGCCCCTCCCGCCGAACCGTACGGGCGGTTTTCCCGCATACGGCTCTCCGGTTATTGGTTCCCGTTCTGGGGGTGAAGATACTCGGCGTGGGCTTGTTCGAGTGAGAACAGTCCATGCTGAGCGAAGTAGGCGTTTGGCCAAATATGGTGGGCAAGTCCGCGGCCCCATCGTTCACGTCCGCACCGCCGTGAAAGTATGCTGCGCAGTCGTCTGCGCAGCATGCCGTCTAGGTGGTGGTGGATGTTGCGTTGGATGCTGCGGAAATATCCGAACCATCCGTGTGCCCAGCGGTTCGCGTGGCGGATGATTTCCGTTAGCGATTCGCCGGAGTTGCGGGGAGTGGCGGCGCGGATGGCGTCATGTGCCCGAGCGAGACTTTTGTCGCGGATCAGGCGCAGGATGCGCAGGCGGCCGTCACGGTGGTCGTGGCGTTTGAAGCGGTAGCCGAGGAAGTCGAACCACGCGCCGGGCTGATTCAGATCGACGATCCGAGTCTTGGTCGGATGCAGCGTCAGGCCGGCGTTTGCCGTCCACTGCTGCACCTCGGCCAGGGCGTGGTTCGCTTCTTCTGCCGTGTGGCAGAGGATCACGAAATCATCTGCGTAGCGCACCATCGCTCGACCGCGCTTGGCCATCTGGTGGTCCAAGTCGTCGAGGTAAATGCATAGCGTTGCTTCAGCCGCGGCGCGGGCGATGTTGCCCTTGCCGCTGGCGTGGTTCGCTGCGGGTTGAAGTGACGGATGTTGGACATGGCCGGTCGTCCGACTATGTCCAACATCCGGTAATATGTAATACGTGGTCTATCAGTTAAAATGTGACGACAGAACGCTGTGGAACATCAGCGGTGCAAGTGACTAGAATGACGGACGCGGCTCCTATGGTTTCGGTCAGGAGTCACCGCCATGGAATCCTGCGACAAAATCAAAGACGCCCGCACTCATTTACGCCAAGCAGCGCATGCGATGGAAGAACGCGTGCTTGGTCACGACGTGGCGAGTCATCTCCGCCAAGCTGCTCGCAGTATGTTGCAAGCTGGCCTTGCGGCGATTGATGAACGCGACCACCGCGCTCATGAAACTCCTGCCAAGCCCGCTGCGTCGACGACCCCAACGACCACGCACTAAATCGTGCTCATTCATCTAGCCCAGCCCGCGCGCCATCGCGCGGGCTGATTATGCTCATCTCTCGTATCATTGCTGGGCTTGGTTTGCTGACGTGGCTTGGTCCGCAGTATTTAGCGATTATTTTTTTACGTAAATTATGGAGCGCGCCGGCGCGAGCTTGGCGCACTCGGTTGGATCGTCATGGCGCCAAGCTTTTCGCTGCACATGCGCGCCATCACGGTGCCTTGCTTATCAAGCTTGGTCAATTCGTCGCCAGTCGTCCGGATTTTTTTCCACTCGCCTATGTCGATGCTTGCGCTCCCCTGCGCGATCAAGCGACGCCACGTCCGTTTGCGATGGTCCAGCAAGTGCTCGACCGCGCTTATGAGGGACGAACCAACACGCACCTCCAGCGCGTCGAAGAAACGGCTTTAGCCGCCGCTAGCTTCGGCCAAGTCCATCGTGCGTGGTTAACCGATGGCACCCAAGTCGCGGTGAAAGTGCAGTATCCCGAGCTACCCACCTCCGTGGCTGCCGATTTATGGATTGTGCGTTTGGCTCTGCGCCTGTTTGGACTCGCCTTACGCGGTTGGCCACTTGATCAGATTTATCATGAAATCGAACGCACCAGCCGCGAGGAACAAGATTATCTCCACGAAGGTTCGGCTGCTGATCGTCTGCGTCCTGGGCTCGCAAAATTTGGTTTGTCCGTGCCAACGGTACAATGGGCCCACAC
>JAYVSL010000280.1:0-15410 GCA_043775355.1 Planctomycetota bacterium | reverse complement strand
ACCAAAAATCTTTATGCCGCGCAAAGAGGTGAAGGAAGGCAGCGAAACTCGCTGCGCGAGGAAAGGAACGGGGAATAGCCATAAGTCCCGAAAATTTTTCGGAGCTGAATGTCAAGTGCTAATTTACAGAAAAACCCGGTAATTCATGGCATTTTGCCTAACGCAACGCCATTGCGCCGGGAGGCCCGCCCAGAGGCCCGTGGGCATGGCACCGGGAGATGCCCTAGGCATGCCGCTGGGGCAGGCCCTGGGCACCGTCAGCGAGAGTAATTCGGACTGGTCGCTGTGGTGGGGAACGTTTCAGCGTGCGGCTGGTGCGCGGTTGCATGTGTGGCGTTGTTCGGCGCACGGCCTCAACGTGGGCGAGGCGTTGGTGGTGATGACGGTCGAGGATGCGCAGCGCATGCGGCTTGATGATCACGCCACCGCGTTGACGTATTTGTCGAATCGCTTTGGGCCGGGCCGCTTTCGCCTGACGCCACGCAGCGAGCACGGAACTAAACTCCCAGGCACCCAATCGCTGATCGCGATCATTGATGAGGACACTTCCATGCACGTCACCATGAACTCCGCTGCCAACCATCCCACACCAGCGCCTATTTCTGGCATTGATGGTGAAACCGCGATAGAAATTGAACGCATGCGCTTGCAAGCCGAGATCGAACGCGAACGTGAAACCCGCCGCGAACGTCAACGCGATGTGCGCGAAGAACGCCGTCGTGAAAAAGAAGCCGACCGCGAACGCCGCCGCGACGAAGACCGCAAGCGCCGAGACGAAGACGAACGCCGACGCGCTGATCGCGAACTCCAAATGCACACGCTGATGGTGCAGATGCTCAAGGAAGTCGCAGGCGGACGCGCTGGCAGTGGCAAAGAAGACGCACTCATGGCAGCCATCCTCGCCAAGGTCGGGCAGCCCGATCCGTTGGTGCTCAAACTCCTCGACACCCACGGCAAGCGCGAAGAGATGACCGATTTCTTCAAGGTCCAGGCTGAGAGCATGCGCATGGCATCGACGCTCCAGACCGACTCCCTCAAACAGGTGATGGTGGCTAGCCAGGAAGTGCAGGGACAACTCATGCGGCAAGCCGCCGAGGTCGCGTCGCAGCGTGATGGCGGTGACGGTTGGGCTGGCATCGGTTCGGTGTTGTCGGCCACCGCCAGTATTGTTGCTGCGCTTCGTAGCAATAATCCCACGAGTTCGTCCGTCATTCCATTGCCGACTCCCGCTATAACCATGGCAGAAAAACGACCCCCTGTTTCCGCACCACGACCACGGCCAGCAATTGCTGCCACTCCAACAACGCCAGCCAAGCAGTTAGATCCCGTTGGTGAAAGTTTACGTCAAGTGCGCACCGTTCACCGGAATGGACAGAGCGAAGACGATACCGCTCTCCGTCAGATCGGCGCCGCGCTTCCTCCTGCGCTGAGCCAAGCGATCCGCATGGGTGACGTGAACGTAATCCAGCGTGAGGTCATGCCCGCAGTTCAGGCCGACCCCACGTTAGCCGAGTGGTTGAGCCAACCAGATGTGGGAGATTGGCTCACGTCGTATTTGCAACGGCTGCGTGCGGAACTAGGTGGTAAAGTGGACGCACCCATCAATGTTACGTCATCCTCAAATTCTTCCCTATCGCACGAAGAGGATCTCATTGTCTGAAAAAAATTCGCGAAATGGGCGGCGATACCCTTCTTCAAATCTAGTCATCGGGAAAACGCCGGGGCATTCTTGGACTACTTCATTTGCTTTGGTAGCGTAGTGACTTGTAAGCTAAGCACGAGTCTTATACTAGCCGGCGCGTTTGCTATTGGGCAAGCGGAAGGACGTTATGATGTCAAGTCCCGGAAGGGGCCTGACGGTGATGGTGAGACGAAGGGCGACCAGCAATGGCCACCAGAGACTCAGCTTCATTGTAACCTCCAGGATCTTATTGATCCTCGTTGAAATGCGGCTTCGAAGACGCGTAAGCGTCGGGACTGCTCATGGGCACCCCAGAGCCTGGGCGGGTGAAGGTGAAACTTCAAGGCGGCCGCGGCCTAAACCCGCCCAGGCTTTCTACAAATTATGCACTCACCCTTAGTCTCATTTTCAAGTTGGTACAAGCCGCGAGGATATCCTCATTTCGATTGTGCTATCAGTGCAGCACAGGCCGAAATCTTGGTTACAAATCCTGCCAAGGTTGCTTGTTGGCAATTTAAGCCGCTTCTTCGCTACGTTCAAATAGGTGATCGGGCGCGCGGGAGGGAAAAACGCAATGCCAAGAGACGTCCAATTTCATTCCCCGCTCATCGTGACGCGCACTTGTATGCCTATTATGCTAGCCTGCTGAGCGCAGAATATGAGAAGCATCTCATATCAAACGGTCTCGAAGATTGTGTTATCGCATTCCGATCGCTTTCTGGACGGTCAACGATCGATCATGCATTGTCGGCCTTTGCCTATATTCGATCGGCACAAAACTGTCTTGCCTTAGCCTTCGATGTTACTGGTTTTTTCGACAATATTGATCACGAAAAGCTCAAGCGATCATGGTGTAAAATTCTCGGGAAGAGCACTCTTCCTGATGATCACTATGCCGTTTTTCGATCAGTGACAAAATATTCTTGGATTGACAGGGCCGCCGCGCTGAACGAGTTGAAAATCGGTTCACGTAAGGCTTCCGCACTCAATTCTTCAACCCCCATCTGCACACCTCAGCAGTTCAGAACCTGTATTCGAAACCGAAAGCTGATCAAAACGAATTGCGAGCCCAAGGGGATTCCTCAGGGCACGCCAATAAGCGCTCTACTATCCAACATTGTTTTGTTAGATTTTGATAATGCGATTCATCGGGCTGTACTCGCACTTGGTGGTCGGTACTGGCGTTACTGCGACGATATTTTGGTGGTCGTTCCCAACACGGGCATGGGCATTCGTCCAACGATTGAGCGTGAATTGATGAATGCGTTATTGAAGGTCAATGAAAAGAAGACCGAGACAGTATTCTTTGTGCCGGACAATGGTGCGCAGAAAGCACTGATTGAGTCAGAGGGCAATATTCCACGCCGCGAGCAAGGCTCATTACAATACTTGGGGCTCGTTTTTGATGGTGTTAACATTGGCATCCGAAACAAATCGGTCGCCAAACAAGATCGTCGAGTTAAACGCGCCGTGAACCTTGCCGTCAACACCAAGCGAAAACACAATCAATTGCGAGCAGAACAGAGTCTTCCACCTCGTCCGATGTTTGAGCGCAACCTTCGTGAGCGACATAGCTCGCATGGTAAAATGAATTTTTTCACCTATGCGAGACGAGTTCGGGATAAGGTCGCGGATGGCTGGGATCCTTCAGACATCGAGCATCAGATAAAGAGGCAAGACCAATTGCTGAGGCGTGCGTTAATACGAGCGCACCGAAAATCTCCTTAGAGTCGTTCTTTTTTAGACACTTAAGCAATTGGTTAGGTGTATTGAGTGTCTTTGGGATTTTACGAGGCGCAGCGAAACAACGAGGGAAATTCGAGGAGATATGTTGTGGCTGCCCTTTATCCATCAACGTGTTGCCGTAGTTATGCGACACGGAGAATTAGGGATTTATCAAACCGCATGGGCCTCTCGCCGTATGCGATCGACATACGCCGCTAGTTGCTCGCTCGGGATCCAGTCGACCTTGAATTCTTTGAATATGTCACCGATCTCTCGTTGGATCTGATCGCTCACCTGCGAATCGATGCGAGTCACCACTGCCAGCTTACGTGGAATGTTGTCGGCGGGACGTTCGAGCAGCAGATGCCCCTTGCCGCCCCACTCGCAGGCGGCATCGGCAGCCATGCGGTCATTCCGCAGGCGGGTATGCACTACCACATTCGGTTTGCCATTGGTCCATTCGTAAGATGCACGCAGCATCTTGCCGGCAATGGGAACGCTGACGCCGGTACGAATGATGTCGGCCATACCTGACTCGCCGCGCAGTGCCTCGATTTCGGGGATCTTCGCCAGCGTGCGCTCGCGGTGTGGTGCCTCGCCGACCAGACGCCGACACAGGTCCTGTGCAGTCTCGTGCAAGTTGGTCACCGGCACAGCGCGTGGGTTAATGGTGCGTAATTTACCGGCTTCGCGACCCAGAGCCTTGATCAGGCTGGGCAGATCGCTGGGGGCGTCGCTGCGCAAGCGCCGCTCCAGGCTGCGCACCAAGTGTTCAAGTTCCTGCTCGTCCGGAGAGTGCTGGCGACACAGATCGCGCACGTGGGGCGGACGACTACTCCCGACAGCGACGATGCGTTCGTCGGACTCGGGACAAAAAACCAGCACGCCAACATTGGCGCCCTCGGCCCGTTCACCGTCCGGCACGTACTGGATCAAGCTGTAAAATCCGGTGCGCATGTCAGGTCTCCTGATCGTTCGTAAAGTCTGTCGAAGGATGTTGCCAAACACAGGCCGTGGCCATAGCGGTCAACCAGTGGTTGCACAGATAGTCTCGGCGCCGCGCCAATAAGTGCAGCAAAGATTGACGCTGGTCAAGGCTGACCTCCCAGGCTGGCGGTATGGCCGACATGATCCCATCTAGGTCGGCATCAGCAATCGAGCGCAGACGCGCGATCCACGGCTGAGCGCATTCGGCGCTCGCCAGCGGCACAAAAGCCGGGAAAAGACCAAAGATGCGGTCGTCCTGCACGTGGTCGATGGCGTCGATCCTGGCCGCAAAACTCCCTCCATCCCGTCGGGTCAAGCAATGGGTGTGGTCGATCAGCCAGACCAGCCTGCGCCTGCGACCTCGCCCGACTGGTTGCAGCAGCACGTTGCGCAGATTCACCCTGCGTTGGCCATTGCTGCGATACCCGTAGCGATCCTGATTGAGGATCCAGCTATCAAGCAACACCCCTCCGGCGATGACCTCGGGATTGTCGACCATGCCCAGGGCTTCCGCCGTTCCGTCCCACGTCTCAGCATCCTCGACCACCTGGCTCAAAAAAACCGGTCCCGCTTCGCTCTGCCTGCCCTTGTCATTCAAAACCAAGGGCAGGGTACTTTCGCAGATGGCCACCGGCGGCACCGGCAGGCCCAGCAGTTGTCCCAGTCGACTGCCAATCCAATCACACGCCAAAGCTGAAGGCGGTTCTTCCGGCCCGCCCATCGCTTTGCAAAATGCCTCCCCGGCATCGGTGCGCACCCGTACCGCCGCTGTGCTGGTGCTCAGCGCGGCATCAAGTTGGGCGTCGATGCGGGTGGGTGACCAAGACATGATTCATGCCTTTGCGGCAGCAGGCGCTTCTTCGCCCCAGATGCGGGCGAGGGTGGTTTGGATTTTCAGCTTTTCTTCCTCTATTAAACTATTCAGCCGTGTTATCTCATTCTGGTAGCCCTCGATCTCCGCCACGATCTCCTTCTGCACCTCTAGCGGCGGCAGGGGGATTTCCAAATCGGCCAAAATTCCCTGGTTCAAGTTCAAGAGAGTTACACCGACAGCCTGCTCTTCAAGACGAGCTTTCACTTTCGGAGAGCTCAGTTGCAAGTGGGCAAATCCAAGTTCGCACTCTGGCTTCAAGCGGATCACAAAGCATCCAGTGCCACACAA
This sequence comes from Planctomycetota bacterium, assembly GCA_043775355.1. GTDB lineage: Bacteria > Planctomycetota > UBA11346 > UBA11346 > UBA11346 > BOG-1363. The sequence goes on along the minus strand of JAYVSL010000280.1, from coordinate 9,855 downwards.
CCAGCCATTCATTTCCGCCGTCACTACTGCGCAGCGCCCCATCTCCCCCCTGCGGGCAATCACGATGTCATTTTCGCGGAGAGTGAACTCCTTCAAGCGGTCTATTGTGGCTAGCGAAACCATTTTCGCCCCATCTTTGACTACGACGCCGTCGATGATGTTCTTGGGGTTAATAACTGGAATTCCATTCGCGACATAGTCGCTCTCGTGCAGTGAGGTACCGAATGGTCCCGTCAAAATGGCTTCACATACAGCTCCCAAGCGAACTCGTGGAAATGTTGTCAGTGCGTTGCTGCCCTCCCGATACCGCTCGCCGCTCAGGATGTAGTCACCATTGGCGGCGATCTTCTCTTTGGCAACGATCTGAGCGGTGGATGCAACGGCGAAAATAGACTCGGTTGATGCGCCGCTGCGGAGGGCGGCGAGGTAAGCGACCAGTTCGGTCTGCACCTGCGGAAGATCGTTTTTCTGAATCGCCCGACGCTGAGCGCCAAGACCAAATCCGTCGTTCTCCACTTTGAAAAAGGCGATGGTCGATGCCCGCTTGGCGATGGATTTGTCGAGGATGAGGATGCTGGTCTTCACCCCGGAGTACGGATTGAAGCAGCCGGCGGGAAGCGAAATAACCGCGACCAAGCTGGTCTCGACCAACATTTTGCGCAGTGCCGTGTAAGAATCCTGACTCTGAAAAATAATGCCTTCCGGAACGATGATACCGGCGCGGCCAGTTGGCGTGAGGTGCTCGGCCATGTAGTCCACGAACAGAACTTCACTACGCTTGGCCTGGATGGAGAAGCGCTTGTGCGGTTTGATACCGCCTTTCGGCGACATGAACGGCGGATTCGCAAGGATGACGTCGGCGAACTCATTCCAGCGCTCTTCGGAGGTCAGTGTGTCGTATTCGTCGATGCGGGGGTCAGTAACGCCGTGCAGGTAGAGATTCACCAGGGAGAGCCGCACCATGTCGGGCGAGATGTCGTAGCCCCTGACGTTCTTGGCCAAACGTCCGCGCTCATCGGGCGTGAGCGTGCTGCGGCCCTTGGCATCGGTGTTGGCGTGTTGGATGTGCTTGTAGGCCGAGATGAGGAATCCGGCGGTGCCACACGCGGGATCCAGGACGGTCTCACCCTTTTTCGGATCCAGGATCTCAACCATGAAGTCGATGATGTGGCGCGGGGTGCGGAATTGACCGGCATCGCCCTGCGAGCCGAGAACGCTGAGCAGGTATTCGAAAGCATCGCCCAGGCGTTCGCTGTGGTCGTAGCGGAACTCGTCGATGACCTTGAGGAAGGCCTTCAAGGTCTCCGGGTCGCGGTAGGGCAGGTAGGCGTTTTTGAAGATGCCGCGAAACAGTGGCGGAATCCCTGGATTTTCCGGCATCGTGTCGATGCCTTCCGCGTAGAGCGCCAACATGTCGTGGCCACCCAACTGTGGGCGCATCAACTGCGACCAACTGAGCCGCTTGTACTCACCGGTGAAGAACTTGCGTTTCCCGCCCAGGCTTTCCGCCTCGGCATCCATGTCGTCCATGAATTTGTAGATCAGCGCGATGGTGATTTGTTCGACCTGAGATTTCGGGTCAGGAACTTTTCCAACAAGAATATCGCGTGCGGTGTCGATGCGGCGTTTGGTATCGATGTCGAGCATGGGTCTTTCTAGGCGGCAAACTTGTTCAAGGGCACGTAGTCCTTGATGTAGGTCGGAATCAGTGCGCGATATTTGATGGGGACGGCTTTGAAGTCAGCCGTCGAGAAGACGGGATTGGTCGCCAAGTCGGCGAGTTCATTGGTGTCGATGATATGGCGGACACCTTCATTGGTGACATAGGCCTTGAAGTAGGTTTTGATCGCTGGGATGGCCTCGGCTTCTTCGGGCTGGTAGTCGGCGACGAACTTGGCGAACTCCTCTTCCAGCAATTCGTCCTTGGATTTGAACTTGGGGATGAGGCCGAAGATCTTTTCCAGGATCTCGCGCAGCGTGATGCGACGGTCGACATCCGCAGCTTTGCGGAGCTTTTCCAGGGAGTAGCCCTCTTCGGGTTTACTGAGGTATTCCCGATTCACGTAGTCGATGACGCGATCCCATTGACCGGAATCGACGCCGTCTTCGATGAACTTGTTCGAGCGGATGGTGCTCTCGAACTTCTTGAAGAACATGCGATCAATCTTCATGCCTTCATAGCCTATGGTGGCCACTTTGACCGAGGAAATGAGGTCAGCTCCGAGGTGCTCATAAGTTCCCTTGGTCGTTGCAGGACCACCGCCGGTATCGTCGTTATCGCGATCACCCTTGGGCTTGGGGAGCTTGAGTACTTCGTTGTAGTTGAACTTCTCCTCGAAGAATTCGCAGTTGGCGAAAAAGTCGAATAGTTTGAATGCCGACTTGAGCGGCGCCTTGATGCCTTCCTTGATGCTGTCATCGAACAACTGCTCTCGGAAGTCGTGTTTGCGTGTCCCGCGCCCTTTGATCTGGATGAAATCCGTGGGCGAGAAGATTGGACGAAAGAGCCCAAGGTTCAGGATGTCCGGGCAATCATAGCCCGTCGTCATCATACCTACGGTGACGCAGACACGGGCCTTACTGGTCTTATACTCGTCAATGAAGTTACATGAGCCCATTAAATTATTATTAGTGAAATTAATGGTAAATTGTTGGGCACTTGGCACCAGAGACGTGACCTGTACCGCAAAGTCTGACTGGTATTTCCCAGGGAACATGCGGTCGGCCATCTCGTTGAGGATTTGAGTCAACTTGGCGGCATGGCCCTGGCTGACCGCAAATACGATCGATTTTCCGATCTCGCCACTGATCGGATCGCGCAGGGCGTTTTCGATGAAGGTCTTGCAGAAAACTTGGTTGGTGGCCGTTGAGAAGAATTTTTTCTCGAATTCGCGTTGTTTATAGGTTGCGGTCGCATCCTCACCCTCGTCATCTTTGCATTCGACGACGAATCCTTTATCCGATAGCAACTTGGTCGTGACGTCGCTGCGTGCATCGACCACTGTTGGGTTGATAAGAAAACCATCTTTCACCCCATCGAGCAGTGAATAGATATAGGTTGGTTGACCATCTTCGCAGCCAAAGGTGCGGTAGGTGTCCAGCAGAAGCCGCCGTGATACTTCACGCGGATCATCGCTGGGCGGCTTGTCCTTGTTAAAGTTCTTAAGGTAATCGCGTGGTGTTGCCGTCAAACCAAGTTTGTAACCGATGAAATAATCGAAAACCGCACGCGCATTGCCACCGATGGAACGGTGCGCTTCGTCGGAAATAACCAAGTCAAAATCTGTCGGGGAAAACAGATCGCGGTACTTGTTGTTAAACAACAATGACTGAACGGTGGTGACCACGATTTCAGCATGACGCCAATCGTCGCGGTTTTCTTTGTAAATGACGCATTTGTAATCGTTGACCAGGGTCTTCTTGAAAGCCTTGAGCGCTTGGTCTTCGAGTTCAAGGCGATCCACCAGAAACAACACGCGATGAGCATTGCCGGTACGCAGAAATAACTTGATGATCGCCGCAGCCGTTAAGGTTTTGCCGGTGCCGGTCGCCATTTCGAGCAGAAAGCGACTGCGACCTTGCTTAACTGCCTTCTGGATCGCATGGATGGCATTTTTCTGATAGGGCCTGAGAAAGCGCAGACCGTTGGTCTGGATAAAATGTCTGCGCTCCCCTTCATTCTTCCAGGACGCTTCGTTGGCGTAACCTGGGCGCTGCGTAAGCGCCACATAATCGTCAGCGACCACTTCATCAATGATCAATGTAGGATTGGGCGTACTCTTCTGAAATCCAGTGATTGAACTTGGCGTTGGGAACGCCGAGACAGCCTCTGGGTTGCCACGTTTGAGATCCCAGAAATAATGCAGATTACCGTTTGAGAGAATGACGAAACGACACTTTTGTGATTCCGCGTACTCGCGTGCTTGTTCCTTGGCGGAGAGCGGATTGATATTTTCCTTTTTGGCTTCCAGAACGACGAAAGGAAAGCCCTTGTCGTTAAGCAGCAAGAAATCGATGAAGCCTTTTTTGGTTTTCTCAAAGTTCTCGCCAAGGTCGTCGAGATCCTGCGTTTTAAGAGTGACCTTCGGTTCGAGCTGGATGGTGGCAGGGCCATTGGCATCAGCGAAGAAGCGCCAGCCAGCTGCTTCGAGCATTTTGTTGATCTTGATGCGGGCAGTGGCTTCCTTCATGGGCTTGGCCTAGCCCATGAAGGATCAAATCGACAATTGTTCTCACACCAAAGCGGAGAGTCGAAATAAAACTCAAGGGCGCACCTTGAAAAATCGAGCTGGTGCGAATCTGGTGTCATTCCAGTCGCATCCCATGGTCCGTCGTATTGGACGAGCTCAGTGTCATGCTTCTGCCGTCCTCCGTACTGCGGGCATGCTAGTCGTCGTTACTGATGCGCCAGCGGGTGCCCAGTTTTAGGATGTTGACCTACTCAAAGACTTTCCGCTCAGCTCAAATCCAGGCCCTTTATCGGTTGTGAGTGACCCTAGTGAGCTTGATTCCAGTAATTTTTGGACCGCATCTCGCACCGTTGAAGGAGCCTTGGTGTTGATGTCGGATTTGAGCATGGCAATGGTGTGTTCGCCTCTCAGACCGTCGATGAGGCTAACGAGTTGACGGAATCCGGCGGCGTGAATGTCCCGTTGGGAATCGGCAATTTTATCACGCTGCGGTGCAAGCAGACGCCACGCGGTGTCGGCTACTGCACCACCTGCACCTGGGATGAAGCGCAGCACGCCAAGTGCTGCGGCACCAGCGCCAGCAAACCAGCCCCACCACGGAACCATCGAGCGCGCTTCATCGACGGCATTGCTGGCGTCATCGGCATAGCTGGCGGGATCGGCGATGATGGCTGCTGGCGTGCGCTTGGGCGGAGGGAGCGATTCGCCTTCGGCGATGGCTTCGACGTGATCGTGAGCGCCAGCCAACGCCGCCGACGCTACGGGATCAGCGGCGACACGCGGTTGTGCGGCTTCGATACCGGCGAGGCCATCGGATAAATTTTGCGCTTGTCGGGCGGACAATCCGCAGCCGGTGAATGACAGCACGATGAGGCAGCAGAGGATGAGGCGTATCATGGCGTGACTCCTTTCAGCAGGCGAATGAGTTCTAGCACGAGCGCACCGAGGCCGGATGCACCAGCGGTTCCGGCGACGGCCCACAGGACGCGAAATTGCGTGCGCAGAATCACGACTTGTTCGTTCTTCTCGCTCGATTGTTTGCGTAGGTCGCCGACTTGGTCGCGGAGTTCGCGGACGGTGTCGCGCAGGCCGCGCATTTCTTGGCGCAGAGCGACGAGTTCGCACGAGAGTTCGTGCATGGTGTCGGCGAGCGTTGGGCTGACGATGCGGTGGTGATGGATGGGCGTGGGTTCGTCGTGAGACATGGGATTCACCGGCGTTTCGTGCGTGTGGGTTTCTGATTGGAGAGCAGCCACCAGCCGCCAAGGCCGAGTCCAGCGATGAAGGCGATGGTCTGCCAGTCGAGCGGAGCAGTGGGTTGACCATCAGCGGCGAGGCCGTTCATCGCGGGCGTTTGCGTTTCAGGATCGAGCACGGCTTGGACTTCGGGGATGTCGATGGATGGCGGTGGTGGTTCGGCGGGTTGCATGGAAATGGAAAACGGCGTGGCGACTTCGGCGCTTGGCATCGGCGCGTCGGATGGTGGCGTTTCTGGCAGCGTCGTTGCTTCGGGTGCCGACATGTTAGGCGATGGATATGACGCGTCTGCTGAAGGCTGATCGTAACTCGGCGGCGTCATCGGCGGCGTTTCTGCCGATTGATTATTTTGTGCTGCGGTAGCAGCGGCTTGTTCCTGCTGCTGTTGTTCGCGTTCTAGGCGTTTCTTTCGCTGATGACGAGCGGCCATGGCGGCGGCGGTTCCTCCGGCGGCGAGCACCGCGCCTGCGGCCCAACCCCATGGTCCCATCGCCGTGAGGAGTCCGCCGCCTTTGCCCATCGACATGAGCGGTTGAGCGATGCTGGTGAGTGGCTTGATAAATTTGGTGATTTTCTTGAGACGGAATTTCCCTAATTCGCCCACCTTATTTGGTGCGGGTTCGTCATCGGCGACGGTGGTGGTGACGAGAGACATGGGGCGTGCTCATGCGGGGAGGAAGAGAATTGAACAAGAGAAACGGAGGAACGGAGGAAGACAAAAATCTATCGAGATAGAATATGACGATGAAAAAGGCTGATCATCTCATGGCGGTCCTCCGTTTCTCCGTTTCTCTTGTTCAGCTTTTCTTCGCTTGGTCGTAACCCGTGATCCGTCAGAAAGGATCCATGGCGAACCATAAGGAAATTTATTTCTTGGGTCGAAATAACACTAAAACTCCGAGACCAAGTCCGCCCAGCAGCAGCAAGGTTTTCGCGTCCATCCCGCCGATGCTCGCTGGTGCGAAGCGCATGGTGGGGTCAGCGCTGCGTGGTGCTGGCATCAGCATGGGGGTGGCGGATGGCGTCGCGGCGGCAGCAGCCGAAGCGGCTTGATCTGGTGGAATGAAAAAGCCTTTCGCGGCGTCCCAACCTTTGTTCACCAGCGTGTTGAGGCCGGTGCCTTTGCTGGCGCCGGAGGCGACCAGCGCGGCGCTCGCGGCTCCAGCGCCGAAGCCGAGAATTTTCTCGCGGTTCTTGGTCCACCAACTGGCGCCGAGATCGCCGAGGCCACTCACCTGCGTGGAGACTGGTATTTCATTGCCTGCCATCATCGAGTCGCTGCCGTCATCGCCCAGAAAGCGACCGAACGCGCGATTGCCCCCACGCGTCCGTGATGCGGCAATGAATGGCGCTGCGGCTCCGCCCGTGAAAGCCATCAGCGCGGCACGCTTCAGGAATTTCTTTCCAAAACGTTTTCGTCCAGCGAGTCCGGCCATGTCGTCGTCATCGCCGGAGAGCGAGAGGTTGCTGGCATCAGTCAGCGCGGTTTCTGCAGCGACCTCGCGAGACTGAGCGTGCTCTAGCTTGGTGGTGGCGTTTTGTTTTTCTTGTTCGAGCCGCGTCTGTTCTTGCGATGTGAGCGAACCATTCGCTTGACCGCGAGCGATGCGTTTGCTGAGGTGCTGAATTTTGCGCTGCCACATTTTGCGACGATTGCGTGCCATGGCGCGGCGACACTTTGCGGCCTGAATGCGCGCGGCTTTCTCATCCGCCGTCGCACCGAGGCCGTTCATCGGGATGAGGATCAAGCGACCCTCGTCATCACCAGCCAATCCGCCGAGGATTTCTGGTAGGCCGTCATCGCGCAGCGTATAGACGATGCCTTGCTCATCAGCGGCCAGCGGTTGGCCTGCGAGGCCTTCGATGGGCGTGCCGTCGCGATCGATGAGGAGGGACAGAACCGGAGTGGGAGCGTTGGGATTCATGGGGCGATTTCCTGTGGATAAAGGTAGCCAGTGAGGCGGAGGTTGGCGCTGATCTTGGCATTGGTGACGCCGGTATGCTTGATCACGTCGACGCTGATTTTCTCACCAGGGTCAAAAGTGCTGGGAAAGTCGATGATGTTGGACGAGTCCGACGGGTCTTGGATTGAGTCGCGACTATAGAACGTGCCGATGTGACCCATGCGAATGAGCTTCGATACCACGCCATTGCCGTGGTCAGTTTCGATGGTGTCGCCGTCGAACCATAATTTATCGTTGCGATAGACACGAAAACCCAAACAGACTTCGGAATAATTGCCGCACACATCAAAGTAGGCGAGGCGCGTGGTGTAGTGGTGGCCCTTGGGCACGTACCAGTCGAGAATGCGACGCGTCCACAAACCAACCGGGAAGGTGATGGTTTCTTCTCCGGGCCAATTGCAGGCGAAGCGAGCGCGGAGGTAGAACGGTTGCGCGGTCAGGGGTGGGAAGAGATGCGGTGGAAATAAACAGCGCTGCATGCTGCGGCAGGCGTGCGGATCTGCCGCGCGTTCGGCGAACGCATCGGCGAGCGCTGTCCCGGCGTCAGCCAACCCACGCGAGGTCGGACGCGGGCCGGTGGTTGGCTGTGGCGTCGTCGCTGGCGTGGCGGCATCGCCACGACTACAGCGCTCGATCATCTCCGCGATGTCGAAGGAAGATGGTGGCATGATGGAGCGAGGAGCAGGCGGCATGTTAGCGCAGCACCTTGTAGCCGAAGGCATACAGACTGACGGCGTTCACAGCGGCGGTGAGATTGGTCAGCTCGACGGTGAGCGTCGCGTCATGCGGCACGAGCTGCGGACGCGGGAAGACGAAGGGATGCCACTGCGTGCCGAACAACGCTTTGCTGTGCAGCGCGATTTGGCCGATGGCGGTGCCGGAGAGGTGCGACCATTTGAGGTTTACCAGGAAGTCGTTGGTGCCCTGGCCGAGGAGACCCATCGCCATGAAGTTGGCATCGCCACCCACCGGCACCGGTTCGCTGATGGTGGCATTCGCGAGCAGCGCCGTGGTGCCGATGCGGTTGACGCCGAGCAGATACGGATAGAGCCGCAGATGCGGTTTCTGTCCAGCGGCCTCCATCATCGCGTCGGCGAGATAGAGCGTATCGATCGATGGCCGGGTGGCGGACTCACCAGGCATGCGCGGAGAACCAGGCGGAGAAACGGTGGTAGCATTCATGAGGGATCTCGTGGGACATGGGGGAAAAAATCACGACCGGATAGAACACGGAGCACCAGGGCACCTGAGAAAACGCAGAACGAGAAAGAGCGGCTCATCCACTGCGACGTTTGCGCTGGAGTCGTTGGCGACGATACGGCCCATGCAGCGGCAGCGCGTGGATACGATCGATTGGCGTGATCACTTGCACGCCGTTGGGGAATTGCAGCAGCGCCTGCGGTTTGGGAATGATCGCGCGCATACGCTTGCTGGTCGAATCGGCGGCCTCGACATAGGCGAGTAAGTAATTCCCGTCGTCGCTCTGCCACAGCACGCGTTGCCCTGGGCGGAGGTGGTAGCCCGCGCTGGTAACGGGATTCGCTCGCGTGCGGCGACCGCGCTGCACGACCGGCCTCATTGTGCTGGGCGCATCAACACGCCCTCGAAGGTCAACGTCAGCGGGACCGTGGCGGAGAGCACCGCTGGGTTCTCGATGTCGATCGACGGTTTGAAGATCTGCTGGGGCGGCAACAGAATCGGGTGATCGAGCGAATAGAAACCATCGCTGAATTCACCATAGAGATTCAGCACATCATTTCGCGTGAGCAGTAGCGACAGTGGCGCCTCAAAAAATGGTTTATCGCCCACGGTCAACGTGAAATATCCGCGTTTCGACAGCACCTGAATATCCGCCAGCAGCGCATCCGCCGTCGGCATGACGCGGATACCAGCGACCAGGAAGTGGCGCGGATTATCGAGCTGGCTTTGCCCGTCGAAGTTGGTGAACAACCGCGAGCGGCCCTGTGCGCCTTTGAAGTAGGTGAATTTTCCGGGGCCAGTGATGTCGAGTTGATCGTACAGCGGTTGGCTGATTTTCTGAAGCTTTGATACTTGGTCGGGCAGCTTCACGTGGCGGAGGATGTCTTTGTTGAACATGAGAGATTCCTTGGGGGAAAGAAGTGGGGAGGAAAAGAAGTGGAGAGGGAAAGAAAATGAAGCAGAGAAAGAACGTGATGCTCGGCGATTTACGGTCGCACTAACGTGTTGAGTGCATTCGCTCTGCCTGTGAGCGGACAGCCGAGGCCGTTGAGGTAGGTCATCACCAACGGCTGGCCTGAGTCGGTGCCCATGCCCGGCCCGGCGAGGCAATGGCGTTGCGTTAGGCAAAATGCCATGAATTACCGGGTTTTTCTGTAAATTAGCACTTGACATTCAGCTCAGAAAAATTTTTCGGGGTTTATGGCTATTCCCCGTTCCTTTCCTCGCGCAGCGAGTTTCGCTGC
>JAYVSL010000279.1:0-2961 GCA_043775355.1 Planctomycetota bacterium | reverse complement strand
CCGACGTCGAATACCCCGGCACCGGACTGCGGCTCAGGTACGCCTTGGTCTCACCGACGATTCCGGGGGATCCGGGGCCCTGAATCATCTCCTTTATTGGCGCTTCCTTTATTGGCGCTGACCGGCAATCCTAGTTGTCGTCAGACAGCTTGCACGACATGCGGATGAACGATGGATTGAAGTAGCTCACGTTCGCGTAAAAAGCGCGCCGCCGCGAGCGAATCCGCCGTCGACACCAACTTCAGTGCACAGGGCTTACCATCCGAACGACGTGCACGCCAGATCTCCGCCATACCACCGCCATCCAGGCGCTCGCATAGTTGATAGCCAGGAATGATTGGTGTCGCTTGCATGATCGCGTGGACATACAGCTGACTCGTTTACTTGGCAGGCCGTGGCCAAAGAATGTCAGGGTCTCAGTCTTTATCCGGCTGCACGTCGTAGGTTTTTGGTTTGCTCTTACCCAGGGTCGGTTTGCCCAGTGGCAGGCGTTCATCTGGTTTCAACCCGGGAAAAACGCCTGGTGGCAATGCGCCGCCGGGGAAGCCGCCACCGGGAAAGCCACCAGGAAAGCCGCCGCCAGGGAAACCACCTGAGAACGATTTACCGAATCCGCCACCGAGTGCGCGTTTCATGATGCTGGCAGCCAGCATCATACCGATGCGAGAAAATATTTTTTGCACCAGCGGAATTTGCATCAGCAAGCCGATGATGGTGGTGATGAAGCCTGGAATCACCACCAGCAGGCCACCGATTAATCCGATAATGCGTCCGCCGATTTGGCCGGTAACGAACGATGGGCCCAGATGTTTGAGATGGAACTGCATGATTTTCACGCCGACAACTGAAAGCACGATAAGAATAATAATTGGGCCGAGAATATCTTTCATCCACTCCATCACCAACAACAGCACATAGAACTCGACGCTTAATAGCGCGATGACGAAGAGAACCGTAAGACAACCAAAACGACGCATAGGATTACCTAGGGTACATGCACTGACCGCGACGGTTATTCGTCGGCGGTGGACTGTTCAATACTATTGATGCCAGCGGCAAGGATTTCATTGACCAGCTTGCTCTTGTCCGTTTGGCTGGCACCGGTCTGGGTACCGATGCGCACGTGGACGCGACTGGTATGGGTAATGTCACGACGATTTTCGTCAGCGATGCGCTCGATTTCGTCGATTAATTTTTTGCGACTGACGATCTCACGATTCAGCAAATACGTGCCATCCGCCATGATGCGAATGTTCAGAATCGGTACTGGCTTGCGTTCGTTGTCGGCACAACTGCTGAGCGCCAAACACATGATTCCAGCCACCGTCACACATAACCGCCGCCAGCCTTGTACCATTAGCGCACCAAAATTGCGGGACGTTGGTACGTGCCACCCTTTGGCAATGAAACGGTCAGCGTCGGCCACTCTGACGAACAGGCGCTCAAGGCGACTTTTTTATCGCCATCGACCATGAAGGTATCTTCGCTCTTCGTGCCAGTGATGGAAGGATTCCATGCCACGGCTTGTTGGTCTTGCACCACCACGGTGGTGTCCGGCGTGGCGATTAGGTCACGGCCCGCGTAGCCCGTTGGACCACCTTGGTGATGCAATTCCCATTCTTTCGCATGACCAACGGTTTTGTACATCGCGATGCCAGCTTTCAGAGCGTTGCCCCAGGTCTGTCCTGGGACGGTGGCGTCCCACAGTGCGGCTTCGACTTTGCAGGTAGCTTCGTGACGAGCGACTAAGTCGGGCGAGAGCGGACCAAAATGAACACAGCGCGTCAAGTTGACGATCAGCCCACCACGTTGTCCGCACAACACCAACATCGCGTGATTGCGGAGATGATTATTCGTCGGAATGGGGTGGCGGTATTTCAGCACGCGCTGATCAAATCCTACCAAAATCAAAAACGGCTGAATGCCGCGTGCGAGCGCATAGCGTGCGATGTCGGCCTCGGTTTGCAGTTCGCTATCGCCTTTTTTTAATTGGTGTGCGACCGCTTCCAGGATCACCGAACAATCGCGACCAAGCGCTTTATAGCGGCGAATTTCGGGCTCCGTCAAAGAAGCCCGTACTTCCGGAATAAAGTCTGCCGCCAATTCGGGATAACCGCTGGCGGCCAGATCATCCGACAAAAAATTCTTCCCTTTAAGCAATTTCGGCAACGCCTCGCTCAACGATTGCACCCAGGGAAATGTTTTGGGCGCGAAACCACTCAGAGGTTCTTCGTGCGATAGGCGATCAATTTCAATTTGATTAGCGACCACGAGGGTTTCTTTGGCCGTCACGACCAAGGCGCCTGCGCCGCCTGCGCTTTGCGACACCACGTGATTATCGCCACCACCAGATAACCAGGCAAAGTTACTGCGGCTGGTAAGAACCATACCGTCGAGCTGATGATCCTTGAGATACTTACGGACGCGAATCAGTTTCTCAGCCGTTTCGCTCATGGTGGGCTCTGACGATCTTTCAGTAATGTTTCGGCGGTTCATTCGCTGACTGAACGGTCTTGGCACGTTCAGTCGCCGTCTGTTCCGCCTCTGGGGCGCTGACCTTGGGCGGTGGCGTCTGGCGGCTCATCGCGCCATCTGGATGGTGGTCGGCAGTGCCATTGTTATTGCCACCCTCATCAATCCCTTTTTTGAACTCGCGGATGCTACCACCAAGCCCACGCATGATTTCTGGCAAGCGACGGCCGAATAGCAGCAAGGCGATCACCAGCAAGATGATCCAGTGGATTCCACTGCCACCACCAATGAATGCAGGAACGAATACGATCGATGAGTCCATAGGCCCCTCCAGGGCAGGGTGCGCAGGGTAGAAGCGAGCCAGTGACTGACAAGCCCTCCTGCTGTAGGTACAGGGCGATTGCATTACCCCCCCGCCTGCCGTGGAAATATAGAAGCTGTTAACGCGTCAGGACTTGTGTAGTTTGGGGCGATGTCCCAAAAATCTTC
>JAYVSL010000278.1:0-19213 GCA_043775355.1 Planctomycetota bacterium | reverse complement strand
AGGAAAATCGCGGGCTGGGACCATAATTACCTCATCCAGCTCCTCGCCAGAATAGCCACGCCCGTGTCACACGAGGGGTAATGCAATTGCCCTGGCGGCACGGCCAGCTGTCGATCGTGCAGCGCGGCGAGCATCCATTGCGCGCTCAGTGCGCCGATGAGCGCACAACACATATCCCATTGCGTATCCCAGGGATCGCCCTGGGTGCCTAAAAACGCATCGGCGGCGGCCCCGGTGCTGACGGCGACACGCCATTCGATTAGTTCATAAAATGCGCTGAACGCCAAGCAGACGCAGGTGACGAGAAAAAATAACCAACCACCACGAGTCAGCGGCGAGGTCCGCAGTAAGATTTCCCTGGCCAAGATCGCTGGCACAAAACCTTGCATGAGATGACCAAGCCTATCGTAGGGATTTCGCTCCAGGTGAAAAATGTCTTGCAGCCAAAAACCGAGCGGAACTTTTTCATAGGTATAGGTGCCGCCGAGAATCAACACCAGCGCATGAAGAAATAATAAGCGATACAGCAACGTTGTCAGCGGGAAGCGTTGTGCGCTGCCCACCAACAACGGTGCGCCGATCAGCACCGGCAATACTTCCAATAACCACGTGAATCGATCCTGCGTCATCGCCGCTGAAATAACCAGGGCAACCGCGACGAAGGCGATCAACAGCAAACGTTCGCTGCGCCTCACGCTGGTTTTTTCAGTGCCGTAATAAACCCGACGAATCCCTTCGCCTGCGCTTGCAGACGCTCAACCAACGCGAGGTCATTGAGCTTCTTATCGGGGCCGATGACTTTGTGCACGCCACCGACAAACACTCGGTTCGGGAACATATGGGCATTGCGATAACCAGCCACGCCTTGGAAATGTTCGACCGCGCGCAGGGCCTGAAACTGGCCAGCGGCGATGCCGATAAATGCGCATGGACGCGCATTGAAACTGGTTTTATCAGGCAACATGTCGACGAACAACTTGAGCACGCCAGGATAGCTGCCGTTGTATTCCGGAATGACGAACACCACGCCGTCGCTTTTCAGAAAGCGCTCAACCCGACTGGTAATGGCTGACGTATGGTGCTGGTAAGCGGACGCGGCGAGAAAATCCGCCTCTAAATCTAACTCCAACAGATCGGTCGAACACCCGAGCGTCATGTAGTCGCTCTGCACTTGGCGAGCGAGGTGAAGGGAATTGGAACCAGCACGATTGGTTCCAGGGACAATGACGATGTGGGACATGGCGGCGGAGTAGAACGCGGCCGTCGGCGGGAGCCAGATGGGAAGAGCGCACTTCTTACATGAGGGAAAGAAGCCTACGGTGAATCCTCGATGCTAAAATGAGGCTCCCTCAATTACACGGGGTTACTCGGCTTCACCTCAGGTTTGATTAGTACGACGAGGTTTGCGGCGATGACCAGTAAACCGCCGATCAAAAGACTTTCCGTCATTTTTTCGTTGGCGTAGCTGATGCCGAGAAAGCTGGACAACAGCGCTGGTAACACGAAGGCGAGTCCGCTGGCAAATAAAGGTTCGGTGCAATAAATCACGGCGGCGCTGAGTGCTCTGACGCGGCGCTGAAAGGTAAACATCAGCACCATGCCCGTGAGCGTGCACATGAGCGTGAGCACGGCGAGGCATAATAATAACGGGCCTGAATCATAGACCGTTAGTAAAGCCGAAGCCGATGGCGCGGTAACGGCGACGATGGGAATTAAGAGCGCGCCGGTAATGGTAAATGCGAGTGCGCTGACGCGACCAACGTGATTGCTGGCATAACAAGGGCGTTCGGCCCACAGGATTTGTGCAGAGAAGAAAGCCGCTGCGCCAAGAGTTTCCCATTCACCACGACCAAGGACCATCTTTCGCAGATCCACGCCAGATAAAATTCCAACACCAATCAAAACCAGCACGCAACCGAGCATGACTGGCCAGCGCGGGAGGCGACGATCACGAAGAGCAAAAAAGACCGGCAGAAAGAAGCAATAACTCTGAGTAATAAAGGCTGAGGACGAAGCCGAGGTGTACGATAGGCCGTCCATTTGCAGCAGCATGCCGCAGGCCGTGAAGATTCCGAGCCCGACGGCTTGGGCGATTTCTTGGCGCGTCCAGCCGCGCAGTTGGCCTTGCCAGAGATACCAGGTTCCGACCATCAGCGCGGCGGTAGAAAATCGTAGCGTTAGGCACCAGCTGGAAAGGAACCAGGAACTTACTCCGGGAAGGAGTTTCGACTGCGCCGCGAGAAGCGCCTCCATAACCGGAAAACTGAGTCCCCAACAAGCGCTGGCAATGAGCAGAGCGAGAATGGCAGCAGGACGTGCGGGAATTTTTGCGGGTATCGACATAAGCGGGCGCGGAGCACAGCCAAGGAATACCGTTTGGCAATGTGGAATGAGGCCGCACATCCGGCAAAAAGAGCTGGCCGAACGACCACGCGAATGCCGCCGTGTCCCGCTGTTGCTGGAGGTTCCACCACCTTTCCCTTGCTCAGACTGGGGGTTGGACGGCATACTCCTCTCATGGTCCCGAAGCTCCCCCTCCGCTTGGTTACGGCATGCTTAACAACAACGCTGATGGCACTCTTCCTGTCCGTGGTTGGCTGGTCGTTAGAGGCTCCATCAGGAGTCGCCGCGCTGCCTGCTGATAAAGCCGAGGAAGTTCCCTGCGGCGGAGCAGCGGTGATCGTCGCAGCAGACGGTTTAGCGGTGACGTTAGCCGAAGCGCTGCCAGATGCGGCGGCGAAAGCGAAAGAAGGTTTTCAATTCACCGTGGTACTAGCGGGCGGTCTGCGACGCACCGCAACGATTGTGCGTCGTGGTACCACCACCACGGCGATTGCGCTGCGAATTACCGACCTCCCATCCTCCGTGATTCCGCTGCGACTTGGCGACAGCGCGATGGCTCAGGTTGGTAACGAAGTATGGACTGCTGGAAATTCATTTGGCGCTTTGGAACAAGACGGCGCGGCTGCTATCAGTCGCGGAATTATCAGTGGTCATTATACGATCGCCGCTGATAGCCCTGCCGTACGTGGCCGTGGTGGCAGAGTTTTGTCGACCTATCGTGGTGACGTTTTTGAAATTGACGCAGCCGTCAATGACGGCAACCAAGGTGGAGCATTACTTGATGGTAACGGAAATTTGCTTGGCTTAGTGAGCTTGGGCACAGCACGTGAGCGTCGTCTTGGAACTGCCGTACCCATCCATATGGTGGTGAAAGATCTCGCGCTGGAACTCGCCATCGATCGCACTCCCGTCGTGGTCGATCCTCGCACTCAGGCATTGGTTCGCGCGGCGGCGGGCGTGGCTCCTGGATTAGCGCTGGTATATCTCGAACGCGCCAACGGTCTGGGCAATCCACCATCGGTGCCGCGTCCGCCACGCTTGGCCGAAGAAGTGCCAAGAAGTGAACGTGAAAGGCAACAACGTTGGTGGGATGCTTATTATCACCAACAACAAATGTTTTATACCGATCAAGCGGTAACCGCGCTGGTGATCGACGCCAAGAACGGCTTGTTACTTACCGCTGCCAGCCATCTTCATGGTGATAGTCAACGTGGTGAAGTGATGCTGCCTTCCGGCAGCGTTCCTTGCCGAGTGCTAGCAACCAACCTACCGCTTGATCTGGTGCTGTTAAAAGCGGAACGCGCATTACCAATGAAAGAAATCCGCCTGGAGAGCTCCTCACAGGTGACCGTCGGTCAAGCCATGGCGGTGGTCGGGCGCCATGTTGGCGACCACGGTTTCACGGTAAACACCGGGGTTATCTCTACCACGACTCGTCGTCGCGAACAAAATGATTCGGTCTTCGCCCAGACCGATGCGATGGCGAATTATGGCAATCTAGGTGGTGCTGTGGTTGACGCGCTTGGTGCGGTCATCGGGATGATGGTGATGCTGAGCCCCGATGGTGAAAACATGCCCTGGGCGATTAATTCTGGCGTCGCCATGTTCGTTGACAGCGCCACCATCACGCGCGCCCTGCCACGACTGAAAGATGGTACCAGCACGCAACGTGCGCCAATTATCGGTTTAGGCGTCCAGCTGAAATACGGCCAGGGACATCATCCGAAAATTGACCATGTAACCGCTGGTACAGGCGCCCAAGAAGCCGGGATAAAACGTGGCGATCTGTTAATGAAAGTTGACGGACTTGATGCCACCAGCCCGCAAGCCGTCAGTCGCGTGCTCATTCGTCATCGCATTGGCGATAAAGTCGAAGTCGTGGTCGAACGCCATGGCGAATCCCTAACCATGCACGTGGAGATCAAGGCCTTCGGTGATGAACACTAAAGCCTTCTCCGTTCGCGCACTTTTTTCCTCCTTTTCGTGTCTCTTGGTCCTGTGCGCGTGGATGACGCTCGCTGCGTCGGATGAGCAGATTGAACGCGGGACCGATCGCAGCTTTGCTCAACGCATGTTGGCGACCTACGTCTTTGTTGGTGGTGGCAGCGGCGTGGTCGTATCACCTGATGGATTGGTGCTGACCAATCATCACGTCATCGATGGCCTCGATGATTTCACCGTACGCTTCGCCAATGGCACATCCTATCCATCAACCCTTTTAGGAATGGATTGCGTGGGCGACATCGCCTTGTTGCGCATCAAGCGACCAAATGAGGACCTGAAATTTCCTTTCGCGGAATTCGCCTCCGTAGAAGCCATGCGCGTTGGCGCTGAAGTCTTTGCCGTCGGCAATCCTTTCGGCCTTGGCGATTTGGACGACACGCCAACGTTCACGGCTGGCGTATTGAGTGCGTCACGAATTGTTCGCGGTGACTACACCGATGCGATTCAAGGTGACGCACCGGTGAACCCAGGAAATTCCGGCGGTCCGCTCTTCGACCATGCGGGAAAATTATTGGGCATTAATGGTCAAATCCGCACCGTGTCTGGTTTTCGTGTCAACAGCGGCATCGGCTTGGCTATCGCCAGCACGCAGCTATCTGCATTTCTACCGCTCTTAGAACAAGCCGACGGTGGTTACGTTCATCACACCGCGCAGCCCAAAGGCCTTGAACTGAAAAGTGAAAACGACGGCGTGGCCGTGGTGAAACCCGGGGATTCGCCTTTGTCATCCGGCGACCGCTTGCTGACGGTTGCCGGCCGTGCGGTTCAGTCTATCGATACGGCGCGTGGATTATTCGCTTCGTTACCATTTCGTCTCGACACCAAAATTGCGGTCACCGTACGCCGCGGTGAACAAACGCTGGAGCTGAGCGTGCCTGCGGCTCGCCAAGCCATCCCTGGACGACCATATCACGGCATTGAAATTGATGAAAAAGACGGGCAAATCGTCATCGATCATCTTGACGACGACAGTCCAGGAGAAACGGCGAAACTCAAAGTCGGCGAAGTTGTGGTGAGCGCAAACAAACGCGCATTGAAAAAGAAAATTGATTGGCTGAAAGCGGTAGTGCCATTGGAAATTGGCGACCTTTTGGTGTTAGAAGTCAACGATAAGGCGGGCATCGCCCGTACCGTCACGGTGCGTTTGAGTCCACGATAATCGAACACATGCGCTCTTCCACATGCTGACTCTCACCATTCTTGCTGGCGGTGCGTCCACTCGTATGGGACAAGACAAGGCGCTGCTCGACGACGGTAGTGGCCCATTATTGATACGTCTCGCTTCGTTGGGGTTGCGCTGTGATGTATCGGTGATGGTAGTCGGCCGACGGCGACCAGTCGATTGGCCTTTGCCGGACGTCGCGTTTTTGCCTGATCAGGTTGCCCATCAGGGACCACTCGGCGGACTCGTCACCGCGCTTTCCTACACCGCACCCATCATTTTAATTGCCTGCGATTTGGCGGCACTCAACGAAGAAGCCTTGCGCTGGCTGATACAAATCATCGCCGAAAAACCGCTCATCGACGGAGTGGTTGTCGAACGCGATGGCCACAGCGAACCGCTATTCGCCTGCTACACGCAGCGTTGTCTTGCTTCCGCACAGCAACGGCTGCTAACAGGACAACGCTCGCTGCAGCGACTTATTTCGGCGGGTGACTTCCGTCACGTCGCACTACCACCCGTGCTGTGGCCAACACTCACCAACGTCAACACGCCGGAAGAATGGCAGCCTTATAAAGAAGCACGTTCTTTCACGCCCAAACCACCACATTAAATCGAATGACCTAAT
This sequence comes from Planctomycetota bacterium, assembly GCA_043775355.1. Classification (GTDB taxonomy): domain Bacteria; phylum Planctomycetota; class UBA11346; order UBA11346; family UBA11346; genus BOG-1363. The sequence continues at coordinate 13,076 of JAYVSL010000278.1, read as the reverse complement.
CTTCGATCGGCGTTAGTCCGGCGTTGTCGAATGGTAATACGCGCATCTGCACAGTGATATGTAACTGCGCATACGCTTCTTTCACTGCGCGAGCAACGGCTGGCGCCTGATCGACGTGGGCAAAACTCAAAACGGTGCTGCCGCTGCCGGATAAAACCGTACCGATTGCACCCGCATTTACCGCTGCTTGACGCGCTTGTGTTAGACCAGGATTGAGCGCCGTGCGGTGATGTTCATGCCAGGCATCATCGAACAAACCGCGAAGTTCAGCAATCCGCCCCGTCGCAAACAACGCGGTGATCAGTGCGCTGCGCTGCAAGGCGATAATGGATTCTGCGCGGGTCAGCGTTGGCGGTAAAATTCGCCGCGCTTCGCTGGTTTTGACTTCATACGGCGGAATCGCGACCACCGCGACCAGCTCCGTGGGCACGTCGAAGCGTTGCCACCGCAGGCCGTCTGGTAGTTGCGCAGCGATGGTAAAACCGCCCATGCACGAGGCCGTGGCGTTGTCTGGATGACCCTCTTGTTCGGCCGCGATTTCCAGCAGTTCCTGACGTTCAAACGCGCGTCCAGCCAGCCGCTGACAGGCAGCCGCTACACCCAGCAAAATCGTGCACGAACTTCCCATGCCCCGTGCTTCGGGTACGTCGCCTGTAACCGTGACGGTGAATCCCGGTAAACGAACCTGCCAACGAGCAGCACATACTTCGCGCACGGCGGCGGCCATCCGTCCCAAGCCATCATCCGACGCATCTGGCGCGCAAATCGCGTCGTCCGCGCTCGGCATAACGCAAATGGTATTGGCCACCCCCAAAGCCATGCCAAGGCAATCAAAGCCATGGCCAAGGTTGGTGGTCGATCCAGGAACTCGGTAACGCATAGGACGGTCAGTGTGGAGCACCTGGCCAGGGGGCAACTGCTCTGCCCCATGTTTGATGTCCGATGTCCGATGTCCGATGTCCGATGTCTTATTTTGACCGCGTTCAATTCCTCAATTGACGGTGTCTTGTAGGATCGGACATCGGACATCGGACATCGGACATCGGACATGGTTCAACCCGAACAGCGCAGACGCAAATCCTCTGCTAACCCACTGCGGCGAATTTGCGCTTCGGCGTTGGTAACGGCTCGACGCAACGCGCGCTCTTCGCCGACCAACAAGCAGAGTTTTTTCGCCCGCGTGATCGCGGTATATAACAATCGCCGTTCCAGTAACGGCCATGCGCTGCGATGCAAAACCACGATAACTGCCGCGTATTCGCTGCCCTGTGATTTATGCACGCTGAGCGCGTAGGCCAAGCGCGCGTCGACTTCGTTCAGTGGCATCGTCAGGCGCTTGCCGTCGTCGGTGGTCAACTCCACCTTGGTCCCGCCGGGGGTGCGCACGATGCCGCTGAGCAACAGTTCTTCGCCGTTGACCAAGCCGTGTTCGGGCGTGTTGGTCAACCACACCAAGCGATCGCCGGTGCGCAGCAAGCGCTCACCGTGAATAATTTCGCTGGTCTGCGGACCCGCTGGATTGAGCTGCTCGCGCAGGCGTTCGTTCAGCGCATCAATACCACACGCGCCTTTATAAACCGGAGCCAACACGCGGATGTCTGCCGCTGCGATTCCCCGCTGCGCCATGATCGTCGTGGTCACCATGCGCACCACGCGTTCGACAATCGCCTCTTCGTCATCCAGCGGAATAATAAATAAATCGTCATGCGTAAAATCGCGCCCGCTGATGGGCGATTGGCCATGATTGATGGCGTGCGCCGCCGATAAAATCAATGATCCACCCGCCTGACGATGGACCGCCGTCAGACGATACGTTGCGGCGCCACCCGCGATTAAATCGGCCAACACTTGGCCTGGACCCACCGGCGGTAATTGGTCGACATCACCGACCAACACCAAACGACAAGCCGGCGGCAAGGCGACTAATAACGCCGCCGCCAAAGTCAGATCCACCATGCTGGCTTCATCCACCACCACTAAGTCCGCCGCGATCGGCTTTTCTGCCGTACGCTTCGGCCCGTCTTCCGCCCACTCCAACAAGCGGTGAATCGTCGTCGCTGCGATGCCCGTGCTCTCACTCAAACGCCGCGCGGCCTTGCCCGTGGGCGCCGCCAAAAAAATCCGCGGAGCCGCCAGATGCGCACCCACCGTCACCAAGATCGACTTCACCACCGTGGTTTTTCCGGTGCCCGGCCCGCCGGTCAGCACCACCAACGAATGTCCGATCACCCCAGCCACCGCATGTGCTTGTTCGTCAGTTAATACCAAACCGTTAACCGGCGTCAGCGCCGTATGAGCGATGCCCAATTCGCGCGGCGTGGCCAAACGCTCCGCCACTACCCGCACCACGTTTTGCTGCGCCAACCACAAACCGCGCAACCAACAGCGTTGCTGAACATCGCGTACGACCAGCGTTTCGTCATTGTTCTGGCCAGAAACTTGCGGCGCGAGTTGGGCTTCGACGGTGGTTGGCGACAACGCCAACAGCTGCGCGACCTCGGCCACTAACGCGCCCCACAATGTCCAGCAATGACCGTCGTCAGCCGCTTCGTTCAGCGCATGCACAGCCGCCGCTGCAATTCGACGCGGATGCTCCAACGCCACGCCCAGCGCCCGCGCCACCGCATCAGCCTGAGTAAAACTCACGCCGCGCACGCTGACCAAACGATACGGATCAACCGCCAATATCTGCGCCAACGCCAGACCAAAACGCGTACGAATCCGACCGATTTGTCCCATCGTGCAGCCCGCATCCAACAACGCGACGTCGGTCCGCGCCTGCTCGCGCACCTCCTGCCAAGCGCACACCAATTTTCGAATCACTTTTAATTTCAGTTTTAAAACATTGGCCGCGAGCAACTGCTGCTCCGCATCCGGCGCACCAAGTACCGCCGGCAAACGCTCACCAAAGTGCGCGACCAAATCACCAGCACGCCTGGGCCCGATGCCCTCAATGGTCCCCGCCAAATACGCCACCAACGCCTTTGGCGTCATCGGCGTCGAAGGCACCGCGCGTTCAATGCGCCACTGCGGACCATACGTCGCATGCGGCGCGTAACTCAATTCCACCGCATACCAACGCCCCTCAGCCGCCCCAGGAATCACCCCAGACACCGTCAAATGCCGCCCTTTGTACACCGACGGCCCTTGATCCACGCGCATCTGCGCCGCACACCAGCCGCCCTCGCGCTGAGCCCGCAAGCTCAGCAGCTCAACCGCCTCCAACACCAAACGCTCACCAATCTCTGGCATGGCCGTGGTTGTCAGTCACGCCGAATTCAAGGCAATCCCCACACTTCCCCACACTGGATTCGCGGCGCTGTGTGATTGCACTGCGTTAAGATGGAATTCAATCATGGCCTTCGATGGCGCGAATACGGCCATCGCGCCAGACCACAGCGATACGCTCGACCTTCTGCTTGGCCAAGTCGGCGAGATCGGTGCCGATGCGGCGTTCAGCAGTCTGCATCAGATCGCGAATCCCACCGCCACCATTCTGCACCGCCATCACCAGCTGGAATGCAGCCTGCGGATCGATCTTGGTCGGACGCAGTTTGTATTCCTTGATGAGTGCCACGATTTTGAGCATCGCAACTTCGGCTAGTACATCGACCGGCAGCGGCGCAAAATAGACGATGTCAGGAATGCGATCGAGGATCTCTGGCCGCGCAAATCCACGTGCATTAAAATGTTCTTTGTAGGCGCGGGTGCGGGTTTCCAGATCGGGGATAGACGCGGCGACCTGAGCGCATTTCTCGTGGTCAAGATTGGATGTCAGAATCACCACCGCACTCGTGAAATCGGCTTTCTTGCCGCTGCCCTGTTCTGTGACATAGCCATCCTGGAGCATCGATAAAAATAGATCGTAGCAGTCGGGGTTCATCTTTTCTATCTCATCGAAGAGCACGACGCGATCACGCTTGCCGAACATTGGCCGGGTGAGCATGCCACCCTGTTCGCTGCCCTTGTAAGCCGCGCCTGCGCCAATGAGTTTCATGAGACCTTCCTGCGGGGCCTTGTGTTCGGCACCGTTGATGGTCACCAAGTCCGCCTCACTGCCAAAGAGGTATTCCGCTGCGGCTTTGGCTGTTTCGGTCTTGCCGACACCAGGAGGGCCAACGAGCAGGAAGGTTGCTACCGGTCGTGTGCGAGTCTGCTTCGCATAGCCTGCATAAATCGAGCTAGCGATCTGGTTGATGGCATCGTCCTGGCCACGGATGCGCGCCTTCATAGCGCCCGCCAACTCTTCGCGATCCACTTCCTTGCGTTTGCCGCCTGCGGCGCCAGCCAGAAGACGCTTCAGTTCGTTCATGTCGGTTAATGCGTAAATATCGAGATCTTTGGCCATGATCGTTCCTAAGCAGGGGCGGAGCTGAGACGCTTGTTATGAAGATGCAGGGTGACGCGTTGGCAGCCGATGGCGCGAGCATCGTCCATGACCGTGCCGATGAAATCGGAGATCACATGCCGCATACCTGCGGAGCCTTGATCACGCATGGTGTCGGGAATGCGCGTCGCCACTTCGGCGGCGACGGCGGCGTCGACGCGCACCACCGTGACGCCGACACGTTCGCCCTCCTCAACCAAAAGGCGGATGGCGATGGCCGCAAGCGTCTGCACCTCTGGCAATCGAAACGGAACCACCGTGGCGACGGCCACCAGTTTTGGGTCGAGCAGCGCGCTGACCGCCGAACGCAACCGAGACTGATCGGTATCGTCGACCAAATCAGCTAGCTGCGGAGCATCGAGTCGCACCACGAACAACAGATTGCGCCAGCGATCGCCTTGTGCCGCCGCATCGGCAAGCTGGCGTTGCTGCAGAGGATCGGGGTTAGTGAGTAGCACCAACGGACCACGGACGACCTGCGTCAGATCCAGACCGGCCTCCAGCCGATCCACCCTGCAGCCGAAGCGATTGGCAAGATCATTGACCAGCGTCGCCCGTCCGCTGCCGACCGGCCCAGCATGGATGACGACGGCGGGCCGGGTGCTCAAGCCCGAGAACAGGTTCGCATGCCTGACCAAAAGCTGGCTCCACGCCTTCAGCGTCTGCGGCTGCCCGACAAAACAGCGGCCGACGATGTCGATCACCCGCTCGGTGGGTTCACGAAGTGTCAGATGGGGTGACTGGTGAATGGGCGTGGGAGCAGCCAACTGACGTGGTGATGCTGACGACGGCGTGGGTTGGGCAGCAGGAGTTTGGGAGTGGTGTCGCGAGCCCGTCCCGCTGGTCTGCGGCATATAGGCGACGGCCGGCAGTGGGAGTGGTCCTGGTGCAGCCCAACGGGTTTTAGCCAACCAAGCCACGCCGACACCGCAAAGGGCGAGCCACAGCAGGCCATCGAAGGGCGTCGGCTGCATCTGCGACGCCAGTAGGAGAGGAACTCCGGTCGCAGCCAGTGCTAGGCCGGCCCAATGGGACAGGGCGATGGTGACGTTCGGCGGCGTGGCGATGAGGACGCCGGCCAGAACGAGAGCGGCGAATATCCAGCTCAGCATGCCCATTAACCCGGCATTTAGCGACATCAGAAGCAAGATCCCAAGCAGGCAACCAACGCCCAGCACCAGACGCGCCGCGCCCAACCGTTCCAGACCGCCAGCGGCGACCGGATTCGGTGGCAGGAGCGCCCCGGACAGTCGTTGGATCACGTAGGACACGGCGCCGGCCAGCACCAGTCCTAGCCACACCATGCCGATGATGCCGATGATGCCCATCAGCGGTTCGCGGCGGCGCGCAGCACGCCTTCGATCCAGCGGGCGAGCTGAAAGCCTTGCTGGCTGGCGAACCGACCGCAGCGGATCAGGAAGGTGACGATGCGCTCCATGCTTACCTCACTTGACGCGCAGGGTGAGCTGTTCGCCCGGCTGCATGACCGGTGTGAACAGGGGATTGCCGCTACCGCGGATGCCCAGGGTGATGCCACCGCCGCCATCATGGACACCAACGATGGTCACGGTGCCATTGGCCGGACGCGGCAGGATGACCGTGGTCCCGGCATTCAATAACGACACCGTTTGTTTGGTGTTGCCGCTGACCACGGTCACCACATCGCCATCTTGGGCATAATCGTCCCAGACAAACAATTCGATGTTGTCCTGGCCGTTCTGCAGGATCGGCTTCACTTCTACCACGGCGTGTTGCCAGTCCTGAAGACGTTGCTGGGCAATGACGGCCGGCAAGGCGTCGCTCGTCATCGCTGTGACCGGAGGCAACGCGGGCGTCGTGGTCGAAGTGTGCGGCCAGAAGGCGACGGCAGCGATGACCACCGCCAGTGCGGTAAGCACACCAACAAGCCCGACACGGACGGAGGTGGCTTCTAGGGCAGACGCCGGGACCAACGGCTCGCTGACGCCTGACATCGACTGTGCCGACAACGGCTCTGGGTGCGCGGATGAACGGGGGGCGGCCGGGCCTGAGGCCGTTCTACTGGCCTGCGGATCAATACGTGTCGGTTCCACCCTCTATTCCTTGAGCAGGTACAGTTGGAGCGGAACCGTGGTGCCTTCTGGTGAGGTCACCAGGGAGGAGAAACGGGCACCCTGGGCGTCTTGTATGATCTTCCAAATAGTCTCCTGATCATACTTCTTGATTGCCGCTTCTGTTATTTGGCGATGTTTCACCTGCACCGGCCACCACCGCTGCTTGCAGACGATCTGCAGGCGGTACCAGCGGCTTTCTCCAAGTATGACTGAGTCGGTCATGGTTGAAATCATCCGACTCTTCAGGATTGTGCTGATTGAATCTCTTACATCTAAAAAAGTGTTACCGTAAGCACTGTTCCCTATCCAACTGTCCGCCTCGACTGAGAAATCACTATGTAGCCGCTTCAGTTCATTGCCTTCGATGAACACCTGAAAAGGGTCGTCTGATTGAACCGTGAAGCCATATTTTCCCGTGCTCTTCGCGAAGAAGAAACCATCGAAGACTACGGCGTATTCACGTACGTCTTTCAGTGCGCCCAGCTTCGACTGGACCAGCGTGTTGCCGCCGGCCTCGTGTGACCAGGTTGGTTCCACCACCGGCACCTTAGTCAGGTGCAACACCTCGGTTGGCGCCTCGGGCAAAGATTTGATCGGCCATTCATTAGCCACAAAGATGCTGGCCAGGCATCCGGGGATAAATTCGGCCGGCTTCGCCGTAGCGGCCTCCTCACCTGCGCCCAGATGGGAGAGGGTGCAGCCGACGATCAAAAGCCAGAGCAGACAAGCACGCATTATGAGACTCCAATTTGTGACAGGGACTAGGGCGACGAAAGGCGGCCGACGTTTGAGAGATCGATCGCGATAGAATCTGTGATAAGGAGGTTCAGCGGCGCGATCCTGCGCAACGTTGGTGAACCCGCACCTTGTTGATCAAGACTCGACTTGGCGTCATCAAGAGGATTGAGCGGATCAATATGCGATACGGAAGTTCTTCCCGCGTCGGTGAGCGTGATGTTCTGTATCTCCGTGACCAGCGGGTTGCTGGGAGCCAATTTGGTCGGCGTCGCCTGACCCTGGGTGGCGAGGTTCATTACCATCGGCACATTGGTAGGGTCGTTATGCGGCAGGCCGACCAACAAGCGTGGTGGCGTCTGACCAGCGGGTGTGCCGATCTGTGAATAGTCCGCGAAGGCTGGCTCGGCAGGCGACGTTCGGGGTGCGGTTGCCGCTTCGATCACGGTTGAGCGCTGGTCGTGGGCGGGTGGCGATGAGGTCACCGGTTCGGAAAGCACAGGAGAGCGACCAGGGGGCGATAGCGCCTGCCGTTCCGCTTTCGGAGGGGTTGTCCGTCCCGGAACTGCGGATGAAGCCGCGGTGCCACTGCCCCCGACAATCCGCCCGTGCTGGCCTTGCTGGGATAGGTCCAGGTACGCCTCATGTTCGACGCCCGACGCAGGCGATCTGGCCACCAGGGCACCCGCAGGCAGCGCGGGACGTGGCGGCACATACGGCTGGAATGTATTGGTGGCGGGATTGTTGAAGTACGCACCGCCGGATTTACTTGGCAGCGCCCATCCGCAGCCAAGTCGCAGCACCACGACGGCGACTAAGCCGCACCAAATCATGCCCACCTGGCGCGGAGTTGGAGCGAACGTCATCGTGTGACCGGTGTGGCTGATGACGGGCGCGGGGCCGGAGCAGGCGCTCCGCCCAGTCCGCTGCCGCTGAGGTCAAGCGACCCGGATGGTTCAGCGTGGCTTCCGCCATTGGCCCCCGCAGACACGATCGGTGGCGGCGTTGCCAGTGGATGTTGGGTGGTGGTCCCTTGCGCGGTGGAAGATGTCGCTGCGTACGGCATCGGAGTGGCAGGAAGCAACGGCGTCGATGGTGAAGCCGCCATCACGGATACCGGCGCTGGGCTAACCGCGCCATTCGTAACCGCCATTGGCGCGGAAACGAATTGGTCCTGAATAAGTGGCACGAGCACGACCCCGGCTACGGCAATCACTGAGCCGATGGCGATTCGTAACGGTTTTTTCGCCAGCATTCCCCACAACAACCAGCCGATGCCGATCGCGATCATAAGGATGGTTCCGCCTGGGATCAGGCAGGCCATCACGAGCGCGATTAATGAAAGTGCGAAAGGCAGCATTGGGAACCAGGGTGCTGAGGAACCACATGCGTCACATGACGTGTGACAGGAGTGGCACGCTAGGCACAGGTCGGCAAAGGCAAGGCGGGACGGCAAGTGACGAATAGTAAAGCGCGGAAACAATGTCGGGTTCATCGTATTGTTCCACGTTTCCATCGTTGAGCTGCGGCTTGTCTGCAAGCGTGAACGGCTAACGATCACGCACATGTTCAAGTGGCTTAATTTCCAGGGCGTCGCGCATAGCGATGGCTACGAGGTCCAGGTTGTCGATCGCGGGACGATTCGGTATTCGGAAGGGGAACGTCGGCTGCTGATCCCTGTCGAAATGGGAACGCCCATAGCGGTCTATTTCGAGTCAGCTCAGACTTGGGAGCCTCCCTATGATCAAGAATCGATGACACCCACCGACCGGGAACGCATTCGCGGACGCTTTTTGGCTGCTATGACTCTCATCGATGATGCTCCGTGTGTTTTGCTGTAGGTCTACCGCATGACCTCCGACACAAATCCTGGGCCCCAATTTGACGTACGTTTTGGCCCTCCATTGCAATCGCAGGGCATCAGTCCGGAAACGAATGTGAAAGGACTTGATGAGCGAATTGGAGAACTTGAAAACAGCCTCACGGTATCTAAGCAACAATTTGTAGAGACCGCTGATAATGCTACAAATAAGATGACTGCCCTGAAAGAAGGAATGCTGGTCGAGCAAAAAGAATTGATGACCTGTTACTTTCGGCGTGCTTGTCTTACGACGTCAGAAGGCCAAGCCTTTGGCAAAGGATTTCGCACTGAAAAAATGCCTGTATTTTACACAGGAAGATCCGTCACGCCCGATGAAGGAAAAACCACACTTAAACCCAAGGACGTTGCCGCTGAATACGCCGATAGAAATAACGGCTGTACGATAGAACAGGTTTCCGGCGGAAATTGGCTAGATAAACAGCGCTTATTCGGCCCAGACAGCTGCCTGACAAACAGCCAAGCCCGAGCACTATGGTCGTGGGCTTCGGCTGAATTCGCCAGAGAGGCCGAGGGTCAATGCGCGGTCATGGTGGGGCCGGACCCTTATGATAAATCAATCACCGCCACGGTGGAAATGCCCATCTGCAAAGAACGGGGAATTGTGATGAATGCAGTGTTGTATAATAATAAAATTGATGACTCGCAGGGGGAAATTTTAGGACTTCAGTATTGCAGCAAACAAAGATATCCGGATCTCTCCAAGCCCTCGACTCCGAGTGGCCCGAAAGAACTCGAAACACGCGAGAAATTAATGCGTGTCTTTTTGGAGGACGGGGATTTTTTCAATTATAATAAATCTTCCCCCAAGAAAAGTCAGGGGCCTATCGGTCATGGTTATTAAGTTTGCAACGGTGCACAAAGCTAGTGCCTTACATCGTCTTTCAGCAGCGGAAACGTAAAGATTCCTAGCCGCCCCATGCCGCTGACGAACGCTTGTGCAACCGGGAGATTTTGCAGTGCCTGTGCCGGCACCAAGTCACGGTCGCGGCTCTGATAGGCAGTGGCCACCGAGACATTGGCGCCCCGTGCGCCATCAGAGCCCTGGCCAGCCGTGATGGTCGCATCGGCGTCGCTCATGCGCACCTGTCCAGCGCGTTCGGAGAATGCCTTGGCATCTTGCGCAGAGGGCGTGCGCAGCTGGATGACGGTATTCAGGTTAGCTAGTACCTGATCGGCCTTGGCTTTGTTGCCCAAGGTTGCTTCCAGGTCGGCGATCGACTGACCAATCACCACGCAACGTAAGCCAGCACCGCGTGATTTATTGAGCAAATCGACGAAGCTAGGTGTGATGAAGCTGGCTATCTCGTCGGCGACGAGATAGGCGGGTAGCGCCTTTTGTTGGGTCGCATAGCGCTGGCCTATGTGGGCGGTGAGGTCCTCGATGATGGCACGCGCCAAGCCTTCAGCCACTTGACGGTCGACCATTGCCGCCAATGAAAAATAAACGATCTCACGTTCGGCAAATACCCGTTCAAAACTGATGTCGGGCCGGGCCACGCACAACGCCTGTTCACGCTCGCCACGAAACCGCATCAAAGCTGCCGGCAGGGTCGAGTTGACGCGTTGCCAGTGCTCTGGGTCCTGGCTGCTGAAATCGTGAATGATGACCAGTGCCGCCTCGAGCTTCGTTAGCGCCGCTGAGGCTGCTGCTAGGTCGGGGACGTGATGACGGAACAGGGAGTGCAGCGCACGATGTTGCGAGCTACGCACCGGATGCCCGGATGCTTGTTGGGTATGTATCTTCCAAAGTTCTGGCGTCGCGCCTCGGTTAGCGGTGCCAGGGCTGTTCGCTGGTAGGTCTATGATCTGAAAGTGCATGATCATCACCATCCAGCAGAACAGCTGGTGCGGTCGTTCGACACCATAGGCATCGCCCGCAGTCAGGACGGGAACCCAGCTATCAGGAGCGTAGTGCTTGGGGAGTTCGCTTTTGGCCATTGCTGTTGCGATGGCGTCGATGGTCGGCTCGCTTGGCTCAGCTGCGGAATCGAGGTGAGCCAGTCGCCAGCGAGCGTCGAGAGCGAGCAGGATCGCCGGAGGGCGGGTGCCTTCGCCGCCCAGCGCGATGAGGTAACCACGCAAGGCGTCCATGGCCATCGCCACGCCCTGGCCAGTGGCGGCGGCACGCTCCCAAAAGAAACGGTTGTCGCCGGTGGCGGGCGGGCAGAGCGCGGCGAAGCGGGCACCCAGCTGGGCCGGGTCTTGGTAGCTGGCCAGGGGATTATAGGTCGCCGAGCGCGCCGGATCGACGAGGTCAAAATGATGGACGCGCCGGCCAGTGCGGGCGCCCTCGCGTGCCACTCGCTGCCACAATTCGACGTCACCCTTGGGGTCGATGATGATTACCGGCGCTTCGCGGGCGATAACCTGGGTGAGCAGCAACTCGGCGAGGCGCGTCTTGCCGAACCCGACCGAGCCGAAGATCCCACAGTGTTGGTTAAAATGTGTCTCGGGGAGGGATATCATTCGCGCATCCAGGCCACCGACGCCGAAGATCCGTAGGTCGCCTCGTTCCTTACCCTGTAGTGCCGGCGCTTCGTTGCCGAGCGCATAGGCATCCCACAGCGCCTTGGCGTGCCGCGGCTCCCACCAGAAGCCGTTGCCAAGGTAGATCTCATCGCTGGGTGGCGGGACGGCGGCGATGGTGAATTGACGTGGCCGACTGAGTTCGTCCCGCGCATTTTCTGCCTGGCGCAGACGATGACGCACCCAGCACGACATCGCCACCGCGGTGAGGCCGATGGCCCCCTGCATGACAGGCGCGGCGGGGAACACGACGATAGTGCCGAACGCCCAGGTCGCCGCGATGACGGAAATGCCCCATGCACGCTGTAGGCCGCTGACCGAGGTGTCCGCGATGCTCATACCGGCGCGTGCGCCCGTCGGTGGAAGACCGATATCACGCCGAGCGCGCACAAGATAATCGTCAATGCGGGCGTGGGCATGCCCACCGGCAGAGCCGGAAGAGCTGCAAGGATAGCGAGACAGATCATACCGGTCGCCTGACCAAGATTAACCTGCTCGCTCCTGGGTGGCAGTCCCTGTCGTCTACAGTCATTGGCCCTGACATTTCCGAGTTGCCAAGCAAGCAAGAAAAGCGGGAGCACAGCGAGCACGATGCCACTGATCAGGCAGCCGCGCAGAGTGATCAAGGTAGACATGGTAGCTAATCGTGATGGTGCCACCAGCGCCGTGCCGCTGCGATTGGGAGTTACCATGGCCTGCTCAATGCGATCAGCGACGGCAAGTGTCCACCCCTGCCCAGGGCACCGGGCCTGTTGAGCGCGTTCCCAGGCCAACACTGCCGAGAGTGTCGAAACCGGACGTGACGCAGCCCAGCCCAGCGAAATGAGGGCGCCAAGGAGGAAAGCGACACAGGTGAATGCAATCGCAGTAAAGTATGGCGGCGTCACAAAGAGTTTCCAGCGCACTGATCCTGGTAAAATTCCAACAGTTTCTCCCTCAACAACCTTTTCTCCGGTAACAGCGTTTGATACTGGGCGACCATGGCTGGCGGGCGCCATGGTGCAGCTGAGCGCATATTCGACCACTTCGGCGTCGCGCGTCTTACAAATGAGGACACCGACACTGGTAACCACCGGATACAGCTACAGGATTGTGCTACAACGTCACAGCACGATCCTGTGATCAGTGGCTTGTTGTCAGTAGCCCTCAAAATCGGCGTTATCTCTTTGACGAAGCACTAGCCCGCAAACGCTCACCAATCTCCGCATGAACGTGGTTGTGAGTCATGCCAGGTTCGAAACAATCCCCGTGCTGGACCTGCGGTGCTGTGTTCCATCATCCCGCGCCATGACCAAACGTTCACGCAGGTGGAAGACATAAAGGAAGGTGGAAGACATAAAGCGCACATTCCTTAGGTTGGAGACATATTCACGCCAACGCATTTTTCTCTCGAAATGCGGATAGCCGAGTGCCCAGCGCTCGGCAGGCACGCGTTGCATGAGTCGTCATTCCA
>JAYVSL010000277.1:0-2782 GCA_043775355.1 Planctomycetota bacterium | reverse complement strand
CGTCAGTGCGCGAAATACGATACGCGGGTGTTGTTCCCCTCGACCTCGGAAGTCTATGGCATGTGCGAAGACGAAAGCTTCGACCCCGAGACCTCGCATCTGGTTTACGGGCCCATTCATAAAGAACGCTGGATCTACGCCTGCGCCAAGCAATTGCTTGATCGCGTGATCTTCGCGATGGGTAAGCATGAAAAGCTGCGCTTCACCTTGTTCCGTCCATTCAATTGGGTTGGACCAGGCCTTGATAGCATTCATTCGGAAAAAGAAGGCTCGTCACGCGTCGTTACCCAATTCTTAGGTCACTTGCTGCGCGGTGAACCGATTCGTTTGGTTGATGGTGGCAGCCAACGCCGTTGCTTTACCGCCATTAGCGACGGCATTTCTGCGTTGATGCGCATCATCGAAAATCCCGCTGGTGCTGCCGACGGTCGTATTTTTAATTTGGGCAGTCCGAACAATGATCTGTCGGTGCGCGAACTTGCGGTCGCTTTGAAAGAAATCGCCATGACCCATGCCGAGGTCGCCGCTCAAGTCAGCAAGTCGCGCTTAGAAGAAGTCACCTCTGAAGCGTACTACGGCGCGGGTTATCAAGACATGTCAAAGCGTAAGCCAGACATCAGCAGCTTGACCGCCGCACTCGGCTGGAAACCCAGCGTGAACACGACCGACATGTTGCGTGGCACCGTGGCGTATTACGTCAACGAATTCCTGCGCCGTGAAAGCTCGGTTTATGATTATCACCTGCGCACAGGTACCGGTGTGGCTCCATGCGCGACTGGCTGATCACTCCAGGTCCGCGGCGGGATATTCCGCTGCTGATGCTGGTGTTGGTGGTGCTGTACGTCGGCCTTGCTAACCACGGGCCGTTTGGCTCGTCGAACCGCTATTATGAAGCGGCGCGCGAAATGGTGGCGTTGAACGATTGGACCGTTCCGCATTTATTCTATGCGCCGTATCTTGAAAAACCGCCGCTGGTGTACTGGCTGGGTGCGTCAGCGCGTTTGCTCGGTGATCATCCGCTGATTACGAATTTGCCGAGTTTGCTGGCAACCATGGTATCGCTCATCGCGACGTATCTGTGGGGATTTTGGTGGCGCGGCCCAGGAATTGGTTTGGGTGCAGCGGCGTTGTTGTTGGGAACTTCTTTCACCCAAGCGATGTCCGGCGTGTTGACGACTGATCCTTTGCTCGCCGCCTGCCTTGCGGTGGCATGGGTCTGCTGGTGGCACTGGGATCACGGCGAACGAACCAATTCCAAATCATTGTGGTTATTTTATCTCGCCGTTGCCGTCGGCTGGTTGGCGAAAGGCCCGATTGCATTGGCCTTGCCGGGAGCAGCCATTGGTTTGTATGCGCTCTTGAGTGGCGGGTGGATGTCCGTGCTGCGAACTCTGGGACAGATGCGCCCATGGTGGGGTGTCGCCATTATCCTCGCGCTTAATTTACCGTGGACGTTAGCGCTATGGGCGCGTGATCCGCGCTTAGTCGAATTCTTTTACCTGCGCATCAACCTCGACGCGTTTACTACTGGCAACTATAATCATGCGGCGTCGTGGTATTATTATCTGCCGGTTCTGGTTGCGAGTTTGGTGCCGCTGACGCTCGTAACGCTCCCTGTGTTATTTCAGGCGCTTGGTCAAACCTTCGCCAACGTTCGCTTCCACCATTTCACCGCGAATGCCACGCGTCCGAGCGATGCCACCCGCTTGTTTCTTTCCTGCGTCGTGCTGGGTTGCCTCGTGCTCTTATCCCTGAGCAGCGCGAAATTAGGCACGTATCTGATGCCACTCATGCCCGCCGTTGCGGTGCTGCTGGCAGATCAGATGTCACGCTGGACCACCACGCCACGTTGGGTGACGGGACTTTTTGTTGTTCAAGCATTGGTCTTTATCGTAGCACTCGCACTCGCATTGATGGTCTTGCTCACTGGCGGCGCGGTCACGCAAACGGGCAAAGATATGACGTTCGCCGGCTTCACCCTCGTCCGCAACTCCGATCTCATACAACTGGATTGGCAACAAGTCGGCCCCGTTATTGTCGCTGTATTTATGATGCTTATTGCTCTCATCACCAGCCTCTACGCCCTTTGGCTCACACATTTCCGCCTGGCGATAGGATTGCTGTCTGCGGGCATGGCAGCGGTACTCGGCATCAGTATTCCAACGATGGAGCGTATGGTACCACAGCGCGAACTCACGGCGTTGGTCAATGATCTGAGAATTCGTGGCGGTGATAATCTTCAGTTACCAGCGGAACAACGTGATCGCGTGGTGATTCATGAAACTTCCGTCCACGACTATGAACTCATGTTAGCTCTTGGTCGACGGGCGATTATTTACGGCAAAGCTCGGGAAACCGGCCTCGGCCATTTTGTCGAAGTAACCGCTGCGAACGTACCTCCTCCCGGCCCAGGCCAGCCAATCAACCATCCTTACAGCGTGAACGGTAATAACACCGCGCATCCTTGGCTGTGGTCTGATCGTCAGCTCGTTGAAGCTTGGCAAGGGCCCCAACGTATTTGGCTGATCGGCGATGTGTCATTGGTCAATGATCTCAAACCGCTCGGCATCACGGTGCATGTCATCACGCAAATACGCCGCAAAGCATTGATGTCGAATCAGCCATGACCTCGACACTATTACCTCGTCTAGCGATTAAAATCGATGTCGACACACACGACGGCATGCGCACTGGCGTGCCGAGATTATTGGACTGTCTCAAGCAACATAAGATGGCGGCGACGTTCTTTCTGTCGCTCGGTCCTGATCGTTCAGGCCGTGCG
>JAYVSL010000276.1:0-3950 GCA_043775355.1 Planctomycetota bacterium | reverse complement strand
GAAAAGACGCCCCGATCGCTCGTATGCCCGCGTGCCGATGCACCCGTACGCAAGATCAATTACGAGAGAGGGATAGGTTATCGCAACGCCATTGCCACGTACACGGGTCCAATAACTTCCAACGAAACGTCCTATTTTCCCGACTTTCTCCCCTCGCGAATGGAATCCACCTGGACCACTTGCCCTGCCGTCAGCATCGCCGATGCCGCCCGCACTTTCGCTTGTCTCATTTCCTATAAACCTCTCGCCGATGTGCCACGCGCACAACCAGCACGATCAATCGAGTGTCATGAATTTCGTAAATGATTCGATAATCTCCTACGCGTATGCGCCAATCATTGGCGGTACCGACTAATTTGGTACATCCTGCGGGGCGGGGATTGTGTGCCAGTTCATCAATGGCGGTGATGAGACGCACACGGATTGGTTTATCTAAACCAGCAAGCTCTTTGACGGCTCCACGGTCGATGTCGATACGATAGCTGGCCACGGCTCATTTCGCTCGTGGCGCTTTGGCGGGTTTCGCCTTGTGCGCTTTTATGGTGCTCAGTTCGACTTTCGCCTTTTCCCAGGACATGGGTGTTTCCCCATGGCGGATGCGCATGCGAGCATCGGCAGCAAGACGCTGACCAATCGCTTCTTCAATCAATTCCAGATCTTCAATCGACACCATTGCTGCTACGGGTTTACCGCGTGACGTAAGCACGGTGGGCGATTTGGCGTGTCGAGCGCGGCCCACGAGTTCAGATAAGGTTGCGCGTGCGTCAGCGATGCTGACTGAAGTAATACCTTTGAGTGAGAAGGTTGCAGTTGTCATGTTCAATGTCCCTTATGGTGTCTATGTACATATTGAACAGGATGCCTCTAGAAAGGAAGGGCTAACTCAGGTCACACCCAAGAGCGCATTACGGGGACCTTCCCGCCGTCAGCATCGCCGATGCCGCACGCTCGACCGATTCCCGCACTGGCCCTACATGTTTAGCGACATCAGCCGGCGACCTCTCCCAGTGCCATCTGCTCGCGAACGTGTGGCAGATTGATGTAGCCGGTGTCGACCATCTCGTCGGCGTAGGCCTGTTCGATACACGGCAAACATTCAACGGCGCGCAGCTCAACCAGACTGGCGATCGCCGATGCTCGCGTGGTGACGAGGTGCATCTGCGGGTCCGTCACCACGGCGCGCAGGCAGTCGATCACCGCGCCGCGCGACACAGGGTCACGTTTGGCGATGAGCGCTAGGATCCGATGTAACGCCCACAGCGAGGCCTCATCTGCCTCCGGGTCGGCGAGGCGTACGCGGTGTTCTTTGAGCGCGCTCGGCAGGGCGGCGGCAGCGAAACGCCCGATGATTTCTGGCAGTTCCTCATAGTCCCAGTCGCCGGCATCCGGGTCCAACGCTGCGGCGAACAATGTCGGCAGACTGCGTTGGTCGCCAATCTGGCCGAGCGCACGCCACGCATGCATCGGCCCGAAGACCTCCGGATCGGTCGAGGACACCTGCATGAAGATCGGATCTCTCAGCATTTGTTCGAGTGGTTCACGGTGCTGCGGCCCGATGCCATATCTCTGAATGTAGTCGATCTCGTCGATGGCCGAATGGCCCAGCTTTAGCAAGCTGGACAGCGGTTTGCCATAGGCCCTTAGTGCACGGTCGATCGTCGCTTGGTCCATTCGTGGCATGCCGTTGGCCAGCCAGTCGGAGAAATCCGGCAGATCATTGATCAGCGGTTCCAGGCCGTTGACGATGGCGGTTGCCTCGTAGTACCACTGATCAGAGATCGGGCTGTTGTCAGTACCCCGCAATAACTGACGCAAGAGAGGATTCCGCACCAGCGCTTGGCGAATCAGGTCGCCGGCGGCACTCAGATCGCCCCCACGCAGCGCTAACAGGCCATCGAGCATCCATCGACTGACATCGTCAGCGATCACCAAGTCCCGCAGTCGTGCCGCGCAATCCCAGCGTTCATCCCGGTTCAAGCGCTTCAACACGCGCCCGAGCATCACCCAGCAACTGACCTGATCGAAGCGGACGTAGGTCTTCATCACGGGCGCCAGGCGCTCCAGATCGTGCTGCTGCGCCGCCTCAATCATCAGGCTTTGCAGCACCCGCAGGAATGGCCGAGCATTCACCATGCGACTAAGATGCCCTGTCGTCGCGGTGACCAGCGTCTGATCGAGCGTCGAACCGGCCTCATCCAACAGACTCTGCAGCCGACGGTAGCAGGCATCCGGATCGCCAGCGGCCTCATGGATGATCAACATTCGCCGTGCATCCAGGTTGGTCGCATCGATCTCCAACGCGGCACGCGCCAGGATCGCCGCTGCATCGTCATCGTCTGTCTCCATGCACTGGAACGCCAGTTCCTGCGCGCGTTCCACGGCTGGCGCGCCGGCAAGCTCCCCAGGGCCCACTACCGGATTCGACTTGCTCGCATTCATGGCCTGCGCCAGTTCCGGCATGCCCACCACCCACTGTCCGGTGCGCTGTGCATGGCCACGCAACCAACGCTCGACGTCCATCAACCGGCGGTGGTCTTTTCGCACGGGCACATCGTTATCCCCGAACGACGGCACAGCGGGCGTCGCGTGACGCTGATGTTTTTCCTGCCGAATACGCTCTTGGCGTTTCTTCTTTTTGCGTTCAGTTTTTTGCGCTTTTTTGCTCATGGGATGTCCATTCGTGGGCGAGAACGATGGTGCAATCGCCGCTTGAGGTGAGAGGAATAAAAGGCTCATGCTCTCCGACAAGCATATTCTTCTTCTATGATTTCCGCGTCTGCTGTTCGTTGTTTTCTTCGCTGGCTGTCCAATGCGATTAAACCTACACCAAACGTCGTAAAAAACGATTTCATAAACCACGACAGTGAACTCAATCGTTTACTGTCGTACTACGCGCCGAAATATCCTTATCACACGAAATTTTTGGCGCGTAGTACGGCAATGCCGTCTCCCGATTAAGGAAGCGGTAGCGCCGTCAAACGTCTGATTTTGATATTCTTGTACCATACCTGAGTGGATTCGTCCTGGAGGTCGATGTGACCAGAGTGGTTGGTGGCGAATTTCGGCCAGGACTTAAATTTGGTCTTGGCGAGCCGCGTTTTCCAGTCATCGCTATCGATTTCGCATTCCACGACCTTGGTTCCATTGAGCCAATGTTCGACGTGATTGCCGAAGTGAACGATCCGGACGTGATTGAATTCGCCATTCGGATTCTGGTGTTTTTTCTGCGGGGAATAAAGCGCATATAATGAGCCGGTGGCGGTCAGCCCATCGGACTTCTGACCGAAGGAAGGGTCATCCAAGACCTGAAATTCCGGCCCTGTCATATACGGTTCCGGTTGGTCTTCGCTGACGAGGTACATGATGCCGCTGTTGGTTCCAGCGGAGATCTTCCAGTCTGCCTGCAGCTCGAAATCGCCATAGGTTTCTTCAGTCACAATATCGCCCGCATTACTCTTGAGGAATAGGCAGCCATCCTCGGCCACCCAGCCGGGCGGACATTCCGTTTTCTTGTAGCCGCGCCATCCTTTCGTCGTCGAGCCGTCGAATAGGAGTGTCCAATGCTGCTGCTTTTCAGCTTCGGTAAGCTGATTGTCATGCGGCTGAACGGTCGTCACGGTGGACGCGCAGCCACTCATATATAGGGAGGAAAATACAGTAAATCCGATGATGAAGCGGCTCAGCATGAGTCTTTCTTTCTGGTTGAAGTGCGAAAGGACTGTTCGGCAGGCGATGGACGTGCTCTCCGCTTAACTGGTCGCACCCGGAATAACGGCTGCGACGAGCGTATTGGAAAACGTCGATGGCTGAGGCTGCCATCAATGCGCAACTCGGCAATACTCGTCCATTTCCTGCCAGGGCGATTGCATTACCCCCCCGCCTGCCGTGGAAATATAGAAGCTGTTAACGCGTCAGGACTTGTGTAGTTTGGGGCGATGTCCCAAAAATCT
>JAYVSL010000275.1:0-21780 GCA_043775355.1 Planctomycetota bacterium | reverse complement strand
CGGTGGCCCAGACGAGTCAGTGTGGAATCGACGGCGATTGCCGCGCGATCAGCGACTCAGCCTGCGACTGGACTGGAATAGGGGATCCGGGGCCCTGATGTTTGGTAACAAACGAGTAACGACGTGAGGAGGCGGTCTTCGCCGTCAGGATTTTCTGGATGGTGTGTTCATGCAGGCGAGAGAACGCAGTTGAACCATGGCGACTGGGTAAGACTCTGCCGCCCATCATTGGCAACCGGCACGGTCAACCTGTAGCGCGGCTCGCATCACCTCAAAGGAATCTTATCATGTCGAACGTATTATCTTCTGTCGGCAGTGTTGTAACGCGCTGTTTACTTGGCGTGTTCCTGTTTTTTGGCATCGCTCAGGCATTGGTGGCTGAGGAAGCGCCGCCAGCATGGGTTGTCCCTGCTGGATGGACTAAACTTGAGGCCGAGAAGCCGATGCGTGTCGCCACCTACAGCGCTGGCGAAGGTGCCAATAAGGTCGAAGTGGCGGTCTCCGTTTTCCCAGGCGATGTCGGCGGCTTACTTGGCAACGTCAATCGTTGGCGTCGGCAAGTGGGATTGGACGCGCTGACGCAGGATCAACTCGCCGCCAACGTTCAGTCGTTCGAAAACCCCGGTTTCAACGGCAGCACCATGCGCCTGAAGGGTGAATCTCAACATATGCTCGGTGCCGCCATCAAAGATGTAAAAGGCGAGCGGACGTGGTTCGTGAAAATCCAAGCCGCACCGGCGGCGATTGATGCGCAAGAAGCCGCGTTCCTCGCGTTCGCGAAGTCATTTGCTGCCAGCAAGACAGCGGAGAAATGAGCCGAAAAAAATCTCAGGCTCACGGATTTGATCAAAATTGGTAATGGCGATTTCGTCCGCAAGAAAAAATATGGCCCTGCCGCCAGCAGGTCGTACCGCGATTGATAATGATGCGCCTTGGTATTGAGCACATGTTCCTCCGCTGACTGATGCGCGATGGCATATGGTTTCAACTGGCGAGCACAGGCACAACAGTCGGTAACCGCGTGGGTATCTCAGGCCGCCAACAGACCTCTTTCTGGATGCTTGCATGCCATGAGATGTGCGCATATCTATCGCGCCCATTTCAGGGAGCGGAGATTATTATGCGCCAGTCTTTTCGTTTTCTCAGTTGCACGTTACTGAATCTTGCGTTGGCCGCGTATGCACTGCCGGTTGCGCTGGCGGGTGAGGCGACGGTTCCGGCGGTGCTGCCGGCTGCGACCGTTGCTGCGCTGGTGTGGACCATGCCGGAGGTGGAGAAAAAGGAACTACTTGCCGTCGTCGAACGCGCCATCGCCGCTGGTTTTCCCGACGCCAAGGGCGGGACCTTCATGTACGGATCAGTAGCGTATAAGGTCAAATCGCGTGAGTTGATGATGGTCAATTACTGGGAAAAACAGGAGACAAAATACGAAGAGCGGAAGGCGGACGGTCTTCACCTGCGCCTGGCAGATGGTCGCTTGTTAATGAATTTACGCTGGCTCATGCCGACCACGGGAACCGATGCGGTTGACATCAGTAAGCTAGAAATCATCGCGCCCGATAAACTCATTGAGTTTGGCGCCAAGCATTTAGCTGCCCAGCAGCAATCCATCGACGATGAGGACGCATGGAACAAGGCGCACTACGCCGAATCAGAGTTACCGAAGTTACGTGCGATAAGAGCGGTATCGGGTCTTCGTGGCCTGACCTACGATTCGTTCAGTGCAGCGATGGCCATGCTGCGCATGCAGGTTCCCCAGGCCGAACTCGTCGCACTCGAAAACGCAGTTTCTTGGCTGTGGAACCGGAGTGAGGTTGATGATTTCGCTGAGGGGAGACAGAGGCCGTTGTCGTTGATGACCGAGCACATGAACCATAGCGAAATGTATATAAAGCAGATGAATGATAAAAATGAGCGGAGGATAAAACGTAGCGGACTGCGGCTGCCTTCAGTCGTTTCCTGTTTGCGAAAAGAAGCGGTCTGGAGTTTTATTAATAGTCTCTACGACGAGGAAATGGGTAGACCAATGGCGGCTATGACACCTTCGCCACAGCAGTCGAGGGTAGCCGCTCTGGCGTTGATTGATGACGTAGATGTTGGTTCGGCAGCGTTGCGACAGCTGGTCGGTCGCCTTGAAATGCGACTGTCTATTCCAGCGGAGCTCACGCTGAAATCTGGCCTGTTCGATATATTTCGCTGGGGCGATGGCTCTTACTGGCTGTCACAATTCCATCACGTTCCAGAAAGCAGATATACTGAAGAAGAGACGGCAGAACTTTTTTCACGTTTTCAAAATAAAGAGCTCCAGCAGGTCATTATTCGCATGGTCGCTCCGCTTTTGCAGCAGGCGTCAGTGAGTGATTTAATCGACTTGGTGGGCGATCAGGGCGTTAGCCGTTGGGTTGAATCGTTAGTCGTGCATTCGATCGGTGACAACGCGTTGCGTGCTCTGGCCTATCATTTCGGCTGTGATCCGAGAGTGTTGATTGGTCGCGATCCGCTGGCGCCGTGGACTCAGCAAGAGGCGCTCGCCACCGCTCGGGCATTGCAGGATTGGTGGCAGACGAATCAGAAAAAACCGCTGGCCGAACTTTTGTCTGGTGCGATTGATAAAATGAGGATCCAAGATGTGGCCCGCTTGGTCGTGCAAACGAAAGCCGAGGACCGCATTTCTTTATTTGGTCACATTGCAAAGTTGTGGTCAGCGGTCCCGCCGATTGATCCTGACCCTGTTAGCCTCGCTCAGATTCTTTTTGCCGACAAGCTGAGCCATGTGCTCGACAGCGTCATCGCAACGTGGCCGGTCGCTGGTCGGCCACGCGCCCTGCTGGCGGCTTGGCATGAGGAACACGACAACAGCGCCCCGATCAATGCGCTGCTGAACGAATACCTGAAACCAGAGAAGATGGAGGAGAAAGGCGACTGGAAGATTGATTTGGGAGGTGGGGCATACGTCAATCGCTCGGTTGTTTATCATGATGAGTCGGTCATCGACTTGATCTCTTGGTATCCCACGTTGGAACGTTTACAGCGCTTGATGGCTGCCGATATCAGGATTGGTGATCATGATTTGGGATCGCTGATGGCAGAAAGGCTGGTATCAGGAAGGTCGCGTTATTTTGACCCTAACCCCGAGCTCATGGCGTGGTGGGATCTTAAAGAAGATCCGACAGGTCGAAGAGTCCCGCGAAATGAAAATGAACCGGAGAAGGAGCGGCGAGCCCGTCTGGTCGTACGATTGACCCACATGGGACTTTTGTTGGGCAACCAAAATCCTGCACCTGAGGAATTGGTGAAAAGTCATTTTTTACGTGACGCACCGTTTCTAGACAGCGTCCCGGTCACCGGGAAATTATTTCACAGTCAAAAAGAAAAGGCGGTTCTGCCACCAGCAGATCTTCGCATTGCCGACATCGCTGCGTATTTCATATGCGACATGAGCAGCGAGTCGTTCAGCGATTTCTTGGGAGTGCAGCAAAAAGAGCGTTCATGGACAAGGTTCAGTCTCAATGACACGAAAGCCGTACGTGATAAAATTATCGCGATTCAACGCGCTCTCATCGCCTCTGCCTTGCCACCGGCGCTCGAAGCAGCGAATTTTCCGATCATGATTCCTGGCGTCACGGATGTCGATCGCACGTCGATCGATAATGATGTGCCTTTGTATTGAGCGCCTGTCGATCCGCTAATTGATACGCATTGGCCTGTCGCTTTCGCCGTGATCTTAGGCGTACCTGCCAGCGAATGGCGTGGGCATCTCAGGGCGCCAACAGACCTCTTTCTGGGTGCTTGCACGCCGTGAGAAGTGCGCATACATACCGCGCCCATTTCAGGGAGCGGAGAATATTATGCGCCAGTCTTTTCGTTTTCTCAGTTGCACGTTACTGAATCTTGCGCTGGCCGCGTATGCACTGCCGGGCGCACTGGCGGGCGAGGCGACGGTTCCGGCGGTGGTGCCGGCTGCTATCGCTGCCGCTCCGGTGTGGACCATGCCTGAGGCGGAGAAAAAAGCACTGATGGCGGTGGTCGAACGCGCCATTGCCGCTGGTGTTCCCGATGCCAAGGGCGGGACGTTCATGCATGGGAAAATTACTCACAAGATAACCCGAAAAATTGGTTCGTCGTCGCACACGCAGGACCAAAGTTATGATGGTCTGCACCTGCGCTTGGCCGATGGTCGCTTACTGATGAATCTTCGTTGGCTAATGCCGACCAGCGGCGAAGGTGCGGTAGATGTCAGTAAATTAGAAACGGTCGCTCCTGATAAACTGGTCGAGTTGGGTGCGAAAAGCCCGAACATGAGGCAATGGAATATCGAACAAGCAGAAGCGCAGCTAAAGAAGCACTTTGCTGAGGGAGAAATGCAGAAGGTGCGTGCCATTTTTAAGGCGAAAGAGTTGGTGGTATTGAGCCAGGGCTACGGCGATTTTTTCCTATCAGCGATGGTCATGTTGCGTTTGCAGGTTCCCAATGCCGAGTACATGGCTCTCTCTGGTTCGCTCAATGATTTATGGGATGAAGATTCCGCCGCAGTCTTTACGGGCAAGGCCTCGGTCTTGCAGTTGATGCCAGACGATCAGCAGTCTCGCTGGCAAGAGCGAGCGAAGCGCATGCAGCAGACGAAGAATCTGACCTTGCCACCTACGGCACTCACGCTGCGCCGACAAGCGATCCGCTATTTTGTGGGTCATTTGTATGTTGATGAAAACCAGGGCTGGCAGCAGCAACCACAACCGCTGCCCAGCATGACCGCGCAACAGTCCGCGACGGCGGCGTTGTCGATGATCGACGATAGCGATGTGGGCGCGGTCGCTTTGCGGGCGCTGATCGCACGCTTTCAGCAGCGTGCTACCATTGCGACGGATATTGCCGCTGATGCCGATTTAGTCACCATGTTGACGTGGTGGGATAACGACGGTCAACAGATGCACATGTCGACCAACGACGATGCGGATGAAGACCAAGGGAGCGCGGAAGAGTTGCAAAAAATGGTGGCGAACATGCCCGCTGAGCAACGGCAGCAATTCATCACATCACGGGTACTCAAACGATTGCGGGCGGTTCCCATTGGTGAATTGGTCGCCTTGGCAGGTGACCAACGGACCAGCCGTTGGGTTGACGGTAAGTTCGTGCGCACGGTCGGCGACAATGCTTTGCGCGCACTGGCTGAGCGTTTTTTCTGTGATCCACGGGTGCTGATCGCTCGCGATCCGTTGGCGCCATGGACGGATGAAGAGCGCATCGCTACGGTAAAAGCTTTGCAAACGTGGTGGGCGGCCAATCAGAAAAAGCCCTTGAGCGAGCTGCTTGCGGGGGCGATTGGTACCATGTCGGTAACGGATATTGCGCGCTTGGTGACTAAAGCTGGTGACAAAGATCGCGCTGAGTTGTTGGCGAATATGGCAAAACTTTGGACGACAACTGCACCGAAAGATCCTGAGCCCGTCGCGCTCGCACAGATTCTTTTTGCTGCCAAAGCCAGCAAGGCGCTTGACGCCGTGGTGGCGCCGTGGCCGGTGAGTGGTCGGCAACGTACCGTGTTGGCGGCTTGGCATCAGGAACACGGCAAGCCCACGCACGTTGACGCACTGTTGGTCGACAGTTTGAAGCCGCCAGCGGTAGTGACCAAGCCGCCGGCCACGGGCGCAAAAGAAAAGCCTGCTCAGTCGGGCGAGGATGAAGAAGACGTTGATTTAGAAGAGATGGCCGGGGCTGATTTTAGCGGTGGTTCGTCTGAGTTACGCAACGCGCTTCGCTTGACTATGCGTTATCCCACGGCTGACCGACTCAATCGGGTGATGGCCGTTATTACCGCACCAGCCAAAGACGATGATGGCGAGCGCTTACTGAACGCGGTCGTTTCGATGTCGTGGGGCATGCAAGACGAACTGACCGCATTATGGGGTGAAGACCGTCAAAATGGCATGAGCCATTTCAGTAACGGCGAAGTAAAACCGGATATGGAAAAGCGAGCACGTGCGGCGGTGCCGCTGGTATTAATGGGACTGCTGTTGAACGATCAGCGCCCAGCGCCGAAAAATGTGATTCAGCAATACTCGCATCAGGGAACGCGGACGATCAACGGAGTCGAACAAAAACAATTGCCGCCAGCCGCAGACCTGCGCATCGCCGATATCGCGGCCATGATGTTCCGTCAGATGTCCTATAGTTTACCGCTTGATGATTTGCTCGGGAAACGTCAGCAACATCAGCGTAACGATGAGATGGACCTTGGTGCAGCAAAAGTTGAGCGCGACAAATACATCACCACCCAGCGCACGACCATTGCCGCAGCGTTGCCTTTGGCGCTGAAAGCAGCGAATTTACCCACCGCGATTCCTGGGGTCACAGATGTCGTTCCCGTTGCTACGGGAAATGATGAACCGGTATTTTAACGAACTTGTTGAACGATGATCGTTTACTGTCCGCTCTTTCTCTTTCTCTTTCTCTTTCTCTTTCTTTTTACTTTTTCTTCCCCGTTTTTTTTCAACTGTTTCTGAACGCCAAGGAAAACCTCATGTCTGATCTCGCACTGCTCGAAGACGTCGCCCGTACCCGCAGTAAGTTGACTGCTGCCATTGCTGGCCGCGTGGTCGGCCAAAACGAGGTGGTTGAGGCGGTGCTGACCGCCATTTTCGCCGGTGGGCACGCCTTGTTAGTTGGCGTACCTGGTCTGGCCAAAACGCTGTTGGTCAAAACCGTCGCTGATGCGCTTGGTTGGCAATATCGGCGTATTCAATTCACCCCGGATCTGATGCCCGCTGACATCACGGGCACGGATATTTTGCGCGAAGATAAAATCAGTGGCGAGCGGCGGCTCGACTTCGTTCCCGGTCCCGTATTCGGCAACCTCATTTTAGCTGATGAAATCAATCGCACGCCGCCCAAGACTCAGTCGGCATTGTTAGAGGCGATGCAAGAACACGCTGTTACGGTTGGTGGCCGCACCTATCCTTTGCCGGATCCGTTTTTTGTTTTGGCTACGCAAAATCCGATTGAGCAAGAAGGCACCTATCCGTTACCCGAAGCTCAGCTTGATCGTTTTCTATTGAGCATCTATTTGGACTATCCCACGGTGCAGGACGAACGAACCATTGCCGCGCTCGATACGCGTGTGCGCGCTGGTGTGTCGGCGGTGTTGGATCAGCAGAATTACCGCATTTTAGCCGATGTCGTCGCGCGCATTCCGGTGCCGCAGCCCGCCATCGATTACGCGGTCAAACTGGTTCGGGCGACGCGTCCCAAAGCGGCTGCGGGTGAAACGGTACTGCCATATATTACCGACCACGTGGCCTGGGGTGCAGGTCCGCGCGCAGCGCAAGGCTTGGTTGCTGCGGCGCGTGCTCGGGCGGCGCTGCACGGCTTGCCTGCGGTCGGCCTTGATGACATCCGGGCGGTGGTGCCGTTGGTATTGCCGCATCGTATCGTGCCGAGTTTCCAGGCTGCTGGTGCCGGTATTGATGGTCGCGTGATCGCCGCAAAATTGTTGGAGCTGGTGCGCCCGTGACCGCGTTGACGGTGCAAACTATTCCGCGCCTGTCGCAAGGCACGCTTGAATTGGCCGCTCGTCGCGCGGTTGAGGGCCTTTATGCCGGGCGGCATCGCTCGCCATTTACTGGATCAGCGGTGGAGTTCAGCGATTATCGTCAGTACCAACCAGGCGATGATCTGCGCGCGGTGGACTGGAAAGCTTACGGACGCAGCGATCATCTGCTGATTCGTCGCTATCGCGAAGAGCGCGATTTACCGCTCGTTCTGGTGCTTGATGCTTCGGCCAGCATGGATTACGGCGATCCGCATAAAGGCGATTGGGCGAAAGTGGCGGTGGCGGCGTTGACGCTGCTGGCACTCGACCAAGGTGATCGCGTACGTTTGGTCATCAATGGCAAGCCCGTTACGGCGGAGCTGGGTGGTCCAATGGCCTTACCGAAAGTTTGCGCAGCGCTGGAGTCCGTGCGTTGGCATGAAGGTCGTGACGCCGCGAACAGCGCAGTTGATTTAGCAAACGTCTTACGCCGCCGCACGTTGGTGGTGTTCGTCGGGGATTTGTTGGCGCCGCCAAGTGAGTTAGCCAAACCGTTTGGTGCGTTGGCTGCGCGCGGACATGAACTGGCGTGCCTGCAAGTGTTGGAGCGCAGTGAATTAGCTTTGCCTGCCGCGTGGGGCGCATGCGCCGTGCGGGATCCTGAAGGACGCGTGGCGGATATTTCGTGTGACGCGAACGACGTGAAAATTGCTTATGACGCAGCGATCCAAGCTCATCTCACGGCGTGTCGTCAGACCTTGGCCGGTTGTCGCGCGGATCATCATTTGGCACCAACCGATCAGCCGGTGGCGGACGTCTTAGGCGCTTGGCTGCATCGTCGGAGACAGCGCTAATGTTTGCTGCTCTCGCGCCTGCGGCTTTCGGTCTGGGAATTCTTGCGGCGATTCCGTTGGTCATTCATCTCCTGTCTCGCCGTCGCGCGGCCGTGCGCGTTTTTCCTACCGCCGCATTCCTCGCCAAGATTGAGGTTGGACGTTCGCAGCGCCGTCGTCTGCGTGAATATGCGACGCTGGCTTTAAGGACGCTCGCCATCCTTGCGGCGGTACTCGCCGCAGCGGGATTGACTTGGCAAGGCAGCTTTCTGAGCGGCAACGCGCCAGCGGTGATCGTGCTCGATGCCTCGGCGTCGATGCGTCAATTGACGGCGTCCGGCGGCACGGCCTTTGATCGTGCCCGCGCCGCAGCGGGACAACTCGCAGATCGTCTGAGTGGCCGCACGCTCATGTTGGTCATCGCCAGCCAACCACCGCAAGTGTTTGGTGAGGTCACGCAAGGTGCCGCCAAAGGAATCATCGCTAGTGCACTGGCAGAAGCCGTTGTGGGTTTTGGCGACGGTGATCCCACGGCGGCCATCGCGCGTGCGGTGGCGCTTTTACCGCAGGGGGGCGAGTGTTTTTTTGTTAGTGATTTAGCGCGCGGAAGTCTTGCCGGAATTGATCCGGCGGCGTTGCCGAGCGGCGTGCGATTGCACTTGGTCGACGCGGGCGGTGGGGCCGCAAACCTTGCGGTGGTCGGTTTGGCATGTGAACCAGGTGTCGCGCTGGCGGGCAAACCCGTGACGGTGATGACGCGGGTGGCGAACTATGGTTCACGCAGCGCTCGCGTCGGCGTCACGCTGCGGGTTGGCGCGCAGGTGCATCTCGAACAGCTTGAATTATCAGCCGGTGGCAGCGCCGTCGTCAGCACCACGGTGACCATTGATGCGGTCGGTGCGGTCGCGCTCGAAGCCGAGCTCGCAGGCGAACTGCCTGATGCTTTGCCAGTAGATGATCGTCGAACTGGTTGTTTGCACGTCATGCCGGGATTACCAGTGGTGCTCGCCAGCGATGGCGACCGCGATGACCCTGCTGGCGTCGTGCGTCCGTTGAGCGCAGCGCTGGGAGCTGCTGGGCTTGATGCTCGGCACAGCGATCGTGCGGGTATTGCGAGCGAAGTGATTGCTGCTGGCGGACCATCGCTGCTGATTACGGCGGGATTAGCGGAGGGTGCCGATCTTGGTCCGCGACTCACAGCGCATCTTGAATCTGGCGGCGCGTGGTTGCAGGTCATCAGCAGTGCCGCTGATGCAGCGATTACGATTTCTGGAGTCGTACCGCCAGTTCGTTTGGGTGATCGTTTAGATGTCAGCGATCAAGAACGCGGCGTGATGACGGTGGCTCAAGCGCGGATGGATCACGCTCTTTTCGCACCGTTTCAGGGCCGCGAATCGTTGCTCACCAGCGTCTCGGCGTGGCGCTTTCGTTTGACTCCGCAGCCTCCGGCAGCCGACGCGATCGCATTGTGGGCCTATGCCGATGGCACCATCGCTTTGGCGGAGCGACCGGTCGGCGCTGGGCGTTGGCTGATGTTGAATTGCTCTCCGGCAGCGGCGGATGGAAATCTTGGCCGTGGAGAAGTGTTGCCGTTGTTGATGGCGCGCCTGCCGAGCGTGTTGCTGCCAGCCCGTGATGATCACCTAGCGCTCAATGCCGGAAGCGAAGTCGCCGTTGCTGCGGCGTTGGCAGGTCCGGACGGACGCGGCATGTCGTTGATCGATGGTCGGGCGCGTTTGCATCAGCCCGGTATTTACCGTTTAGCTGGTGGCGGTTTGATCGCGGCGGCGGTTCCGGCATTGGAAAGCGATTTGACGCAGCTCGATCCGGCAGTGCTCGGCCTTGCGAAACAAGATGCGGTCACCGCGATTTCTTCAGTCGCAGCAACGCCGTTGTGGTCATGGATGCTGGCGTTCGTGGCTTTGGCGCTGACCGCCGAAATGGTGCTGGCTGGTGGTCTTCCAGGAGTGCGCCGATGAACTTCGCTCCGTTACTTCCGGCGTGGATTATTTTACTATTAACCTTGGCCGTTGGCGCTGCCGCATGGTTGGCTTATCGCCGTCCATCCTGGCCAGCGGCGCTGCGTGCGTTGGGTGTGGTGGTGCTGGTGGTGATGTTGGCGAATCCGATTCGCCTTGAACCCGCAACCAAATACCAACCGCCAGTGTTGGCCTTGGTGCTCGATCGTTCTGCCAGCATGGCTACCGCAGACGCGCCAGAGGGTGCGACTCGTTTTGCTGCTGGCAGTCGTGCACTCGAAGCTATGTCCAAAATTCTTGACGGACGTTATCGTATTCAACGCTATCAAATCGCTGACACGTTGACTCCAGGCATGGCTGGCGAAGCCACTGGCGACACGGTCTACGACGATCTGGCGCGACTGGTGGAATCCGCGCCGGTTGCGGTGGTGTTGGCAAGTGACGGCGGTGATCGCGGTGCGGTGCCGCCGGAAGCAGCCCTCAGCGCCGCGCATATTCCGCTGTTTGCTCTCGCAGTCGGGACGACGGCGCCAGCGCTGAATGTCGCAGTGCGGCTTGAACCGATCAGTCCGACGGCATTTCCTGGACAAGAATTAACCCTCGACGCCGTGATCACCGCCAGCGGCGCAGCGAACGGAAAATCCAGCGACGTTATTTTAAGTGATGCTGAGGGCAAAGAAATCGAGCGCCGAACGGTGACGTTAAAGACCGAAGCTCGTGAGACGTTTACCGTTGCTGCTGGCGCAGTTCCCGGTGAACGCTTGTGGCAGGTCCGCGTCCTGCCCATCACCGGCGAAGTAACCACGGCAGACAACGATGGTTTGGCGGTGGTCCAAGTGGTGGATCGTGCGCTGCGCATCGCGGTGGTCGAAGGTCAACCGTATTGGGATACCAGTTTTGCGGTGCGGGCGTGGCGGCGCGATCGTCAGTTAGCGGTCGGGACGTTATTTGGCGTCGGCCAACGGCGATGGAAGGCGGGTGAAAATTTGATTGATCCACCAACCGTAGAAAAATTAAAAAACGTCGACGTGGTGGTGGTCGGTAGTCACAGCGAACGGCTGTTGGATGCCGCAGGCGTCGCAGCGATTACGGAATTCGTCACTAACGGCGGCGGACTGCTTTTTCTGGGGGTTGCTGATGACGCGGCAGAAGCGCCGCTGGCAGCGCTTGATCCGTTGCTTCGTCGTCAAGGACGCGCCTCGTCCGTCGTCCCTCAGCTCGCTTCAGGCGGTCGCGCATTAGCGTTGCTACCGGTGGGCAGCAAGCCATTGGCGGCAGTGGCGAGCGGTCTGATTGCTGGCCTACGTCCACGCACCGAAGTGTTGATCGGTCACGACGAACAACCGTTGGTGGTGTTTCGTCGTCACGGTGCCGGGCGGGTTGCGGCGGTGAACGCGGAAGGCTTGTGGCGTTGGTCGCTGAATGCGGATGGCGATGGTGAAATCGCCGCGCGTTTTTGGCGCCAGTTGGTCAAGTCGTTGGTTCACGAAGGGCAACATGGAGTGCAGGCAGATCGTCCACGCTACCGCGTTGGCCAAGAAGCGGTCATCACGGCTCCAGGTCCAGAAGCGTTCACGGTGACGGCGCCTGATGGCGGCAAAAGTACCCTCACAAGGGCGGAGGGCGGCAGTCGTTTGACGCTGACCACTGCTGGTCGTTGGATGATCGCGCAGGGCGCACGTCAACTGACTATTCCGGTGGATGCAGACGTTCGCGAAATCGTTGAACTGCCGCGTCGCGATGAACGCTTGGCGCGCCTTGCCGGCAGCACCGGCGGTGAGGTCGTGGAAATCACGGATGCGGTTGCGCTTGCCGAACGCCTCGGTCGACGCGCTGATTTGCGGGTGGAAGCGCCAAAGAGTATTCCCCTGGTCACGATGCCATGGTGGCTGTTGCTGTTCGCTGGCTTACTGGCCAGTGAATGGTGGCTGCGCCGTCGCCGTCATGGAGCGATTTAATAATGATGACCAAGCAAACCACATCATCATCCCCAGCCCAGGTGCTGATCGCTCTCGTGCGCTCGACCGTAGCGCGACGACGAATCATCACGGTCTTGATGACGATTGCCTTTGCGGTGGCGTTAACGGCTTTGGCGTTGGTGTTCGCTGATGCGTTGTTGTCTCTGCCACCAGCATTGCGAATTCCGGCCTTGCCTTTGTGGCTGGCAGGTGGCGCGGCGGCCATCGTTATGCTTGCGCTGGTCGCGCGTTCTTTCATTCCGTCGGTAGCAACGGCTGCGCAACTGGCTGAGGACTTTTCTGCGGATCAGCGGCGCACGTTGTCCACCGCTTTGGCGTTGGAAACCATGCCTGGTGAACTGGCTGCTGCTGGCGTGCGGCGTTTGGCTGCTGAGCTTCAGCCCGATCGATGGATGCAACATCTGCCGCGCTCACAGGCTCAGCGGTGGTTGGTCGCGTTAGTGGCGCTGGCGCTGGTCGCGGGCGTCGTACACGTCGTGGTGCCAACCATGTTCGGCGCGGTTTTACCGCGTTTTACCGATCCGCGTGGTGATCATCCGCCTTTTAGTTTAAGTTCGGTCACGTGGGCGACGGCGCCCATTCGCGTGCGTTCTGGCGATGCCGCCCGTTTTGAAGCGGCCATCAGCGGCCCAGGCGCCGCGCAGGGTTTGGAATTGCACGCGCGCCCAGTCAGCGGAGGAGATGAACAATCGTTGACCATGTTCCAAGTTGGTACGGGGCGTTACGCGGGTGAATTAGCGGGCGTTACCGGACCGCTCGACGTGTGGGCGGCGGGTGGCGGTACGCGCACGCATTATCACCGGTTGGACGTTGATATGGTGCCCGTTCTGACGCGCTTAGAGGTAGGCATAGAGGCGCCGCGCTACGCTCGTTTGGATCCTGAGCGGCGGCGCTTGCGGGCTGGTGAATTAGGTGAATTCGCCGCCCTTCCGGGCAGCCGTTTGGTGCTGACGCCATCAGCGAATCGTTCACTGGCAGCGGTGTTGGTGGCGCACGACGGCGGCGCTGCGCTACGCTTACCGTTGGTCAACGGCGCGGTCACCATTGCCGATCTCACCCAGGGAATCTGGTCGCTGAGTCTGGAAGCCAGCGATGGAATTCGCAATGATGCCCAACCCATTTTGCGCATCACCGCGCGCACCGATGAACCACCCAGGGCACGCATTGTTCAGCCGGGCAATGATGCTCTGGCGACTCCTGGGATGACCGTGCCGCTGACTATTGAAGCCGACGACGACCTTGGTTTGGAAAACGTCGCGCGGGTCAGCGAATACAATCAACTTCCTGCTCCTGAGTTGAGCGAAGTCGTCACTGACCGGCGCTATCGGCGTGCCAGTCAGTTGCACTTACCCACGGTTGGGGTTGCGCCTGGGGATGTCATTACCATCCATGCCATAGCGCGGGATTCACGTCCTGATCCACAATTCTCGCCCTCTGATTCGCGCCACATCCGCATTATCAGCGAAGAAGAATATAATCGCATGCTGATGAAGCGAATCCGACCAGATGCTTTGGAGCGTAAATATCAGCCGTTTACCCACGACTTGGCGGAGCTTGAAGAGGCCATGAAAGAACTGCGTCGCTCAACGCCAGCGAAGGACGAACTGGATCGGCAGTTGGCGGAGCTGGCAAAAAAAGCAGGTGAACTGAAACGGAAAATCCGCGCTCTGAAACGTGAAACGCCGTTGTTTGCGAGCGAACCGCAGCTGCAAGAAATGCTTTCGCAAGCAGCTGAAGAATTGGAGAAATCCGCCCAAGAGGGCAAACCATCGGCACGTGAAGACGGCAAACGTTTGGCCTCTGACCTGGCGTTGCTGACGCGGCTTGCGCGTGCGCAAGGCTTCACCGCGCGCCTGCGTCAGTTGATTGACGCTGAGCAAAATGCGACCGAACGATTGGCTCCTTTGGCTGAGCATCGTCGGCTCAGCGATAGCGACCGCGTGCGTCTGCGAGAATTAGGCGGCCAAGAAGATACGTTGGCCCAGGCGCTCACCGAATGGAGCGAGCTCGCACCGAAGCTGGCTGATGATTTACGCTACGGGCCATGGGCCAAATCAGACCAACCGAAAAACAGCGCAGCGGCATCTGAGAGCGCCGATCTGCTCGATGGCTTGGGCCAAGCGGTGACCGCTACTGGCGCAGCGGATCTTAAACGCCAAGCAGCCAACGCCGCCCGCAGTGGCGATGGGGTGGAGGCGCAACGTTTGGCGGCGCTCGCGCGTGATCGCTTAATGGAATTATTGCCGAAATCACTGAATATGGCTGGCAGTTGTTCCGGCGAGGCCTGCATGCGCCTGCGCTGGGGAAACTGTTCTGGATTGGCAAAGACCTTGGGCGGTTTAGGCGGAGCCGCTGGAAATGGCTACGGCGTCGGCGGTGCTGGTTCTGCGGGCATGGGACTTTTTCTGGGTTACGGTGGCGATGATTTAGGCGGCAGTTTACCGAGCGATTCGATGGATCTTTTCGGTCCAGAAAATTTTGGCGACGTGAGCGGTCAGTCTGGCGATAGCAAAGACGGTATCGCGGCGATTGCGGCTGCCGGTAGCGGCGAGGTGCGTCAGGCCACGACCTATCAACGTCAACAACGCGCGAGCACGGCGACTCAACGCAGTTCTTTAAGCGCTGAACAGCAGCGCTTGGTCGATGATTATTTCCGTCGTCTGGAAGGGAAAAAACCATGAATGCACTAGCGCTGATTCAAAATGCAAAACAACCGTCAACAGCATTGAGGTGGAATATGATGAAGCGACTTTTGATGCTTGGCCTAGTGGGCGTTTGGCTGGCCGTCAGTTCCGCGACGGTTTGTGCTTCGGACAGCGATCCACGCCAAGTGCGGGTGGGAAATCTGATTTACGCTGACGACAAAACCTCGGTGTGTTTTAGCGATCGCTTTCTGACCACGGTCCAAACCGAGGCCGGTATTAATACCGAAAAGCGCATGCATGCCGTGCGCCTGGGACGCGCAGATGAACTGCTGGCGGTGCCCTTCGTGATCATGAATGGCCAGCAAGAATTTACTCTGCCAGCGGGCGAGCGCGCGTTGCTCAAACGTTATTTGCATGGCGGCGGTTTTTTGCTCGCCAGTGCAGGGTGTTCAGCTGAACAGTGGACCGCGAGTTTTCGTCGCGAGCTAGAGGCGGTGTTCGGGGTTGGCTGCTTGAAGCCAGTTCCCACCGATCATCCGTTGTTCAGCACCTTATTCACCGTCACCGATATTTCACTGACCCACGGTGGCACCGCGCAGTTTGAAGGCCTCTTCATTGACGGGCGACTCGCCTGTCTGTTTTCGAAAGAAGGCCTGAACGACACCGAACATACTCAGGGATGTTGCTGTTGCGGCGGCAACGAAGTGCGCAAAGCCGAGGAAATTGTGGCCAACGCACTCGTCTATGCGTTAGTGGAATAACCAAGGTAATGCTCCGTTTGCTGACGATCCTGATTTTCATTTTAGCCGCGTCGCTCGCGGCGTGGTGGTTCTGGCACGCAGAGTCGCAGACGACCAAACCGAACCAGCTCTTGCCGATGGTAGAATTACCGCCCGCCGGAACCCCACCGTTGCCCGACGGTATTGCCGGTGCAGGCGTGTTGGTGGTGTGGGCCGCTCACACCGGCGCACGGCTGGAACCGTGTGGCTGTGTGGCTGGCATGCATGGCGGCTTGGTACGGCGCGCCAGTTTGATCGCTCGCTTGCCGGAAGCTCAACGTTTAGTTTTGGAAGGCGGCGGTTGGAGTGCTGGCTCTGCTGATTATCAGCGTCTGCGCACAGCGGCATATCTGCAGGCGCTTCAGCGCACGACGGCGGCGATCGTCGGCATGGGCGCGGCAGAAGTGCGACTTGGAGCGACCCATCTGCGGACGTTGATCAGCGGTGATGGCATGCCCGCGCTGGTGTGCGCGAATATATCCTACGCCGATGGCAGCAGCGTGGTGCCCGCGTTCGTGCGCCGAACCATCGCTGGTCGCGACGTGGTGGTGACTTCGGTGGTGCCGAATGACGCGCTTGGCGAGGGCCTGCGCGTCAGCGATCCGGCACCGGCGCTAATGGCGTTAACGCGAACGTTGACAGGTGCGTCGTTGGTGGTGTTGGCGGATTTGGCAGAGGCGGATTTAGCGGATTTGGCGCGCAGTATTCCAGGCATCGCCGTGGTGGTGGGCGGTGCAGTTCAACAACCCAGCCGTTCACCACTGACGGTCGGCCCGACACGAGTCATTCATGTAGCCAATGAGGGAAAAACGCTGGGGCTGTGGCGGTGGGGCGCGGCGGTGTGTGCTTTTGAATTGGTTAATGAAGCCGTGCCTGATCACCCGCAGGTTCGCGCAGCGATTCGCGCCTATCAGGAAAAACTCGCCGGCATGGACTTGGCGCCCGATGAACGGCTTGCCGGGATGACGACGCTCAGCGTAAACCGAATTCCTGGCGCGAAATTTGTCGGCACTCCTGCATGCACGTCATGTCACGCTCAGGCAGCCGTCACGCATGGTGCGAGCGGCCATGCTCGCGCCCTCGCGGCTTTGATTACCAAGGGCTATCGTCACGACCCGGATTGTTTGCGTTGCCACGTTACGGGCCTGGATTTACCCGATGGATTTCAGCGTCGCAGTGCCGACGCGCCGCAAATGCATCTGGGCCAAGTCGGTTGTGAAAGCTGTCATGGGCGCGGCAGCGTTCATGTTGCTGAACGCTTGGCCGGACGTGCTGCCAGTGGTTCTTTGCAGCCGGTGACTCCGGCCACCTGTCAGCGTTGTCATGACAGTGAAAATAGCCCACAGTTTGAATATGCCACGTACTGGGAGCGCATCCGCCATGGTCATCCGTAAAATTCTTCTGGTTATTCTTTCTTTTATGGTGCTGACGCTTTCAGCAGAGGATTCGTCGCCCTGGCGTGAGGACTTTGAAAAGGCGATCGAGGAATCTGGCGACCGACCATTGGCATTGCTGTTTACAACTCCGGACTGCGTCTGGTGCCATCGCATGATCGACGAATCGTCCGCCAGTGCAGCGGTGCGCCAGGCGCTGACGCAAGTAACCGGCGTGATCGTGCAGGCCGAAAAAAATCCAGCCTTAGTTGCTCAGCTGGGGATTGAAAGTTATCCGACTTTGGTGCTGATAAATCGCAAACGTGAATTGGTCCGCGCCGTCGCCGGATATCTGCCAGAAGCCGACCTTGCGACAGCCCTAAAAGTATTGGCGCTGCATGGCGACCAAGATGGTCAACGACCAGCGAATTTAACCGGCACGCAAAATATCAAAGCCATCGCGTCAGGTGAAAATGCGGTTGAACATTTAATCGCTCTATTGGGCGTTGGAGCCGTGGCGCAACGGGCCGACGTTCGCGCAGCGCTCGGGACGATGCCAAAGGCGCGCGCGGCTTTATGGTTAGCTCTTGATCACGCACGCTTGGGCGTGCGCGTCGATGCCGCCGCTGCACTGGCGCGCCAAGTCGGCGATCCGGTGGGATATGATCCATTGAGCGTCGGCGATGAACGTCGCCAAGCGATCGCGCGGTGGCAGAGTCAGGCCACCGCGACATTGCCAGGCGGAGTCGTGCCATGAAACGCCCATGGATAAGTGGTGTGATAAGTGGAGTGATGAGCGGAATGGTACTGACCATGGCAGGTGCCGTTTGGTCGGCAGAAACCACGGCAGAAACCACGGCAAAAGCCATGCGTTTCGCCTCCGGCTCGCCCGAATTACGGACGCTGGCTGAAGCCTGGCGCGATCACGGCGACGATTTATTACGGGCCTTCGCTTCTGCTGATAAAAGCGAACGCCAAGGCGCCGCCGTCATTATTGGAGAACTTCGCTCTGAATCTGGAATTAAACCAGAACGCTTATTGCAGGCGTTGATCGCCTGCCCTGACGAGGACGCCTGTCGTTGGGCAGGGCGCGCACTCGTTGGACGAACAGAGGGCTTGCCTGCGGCTGAAATTTTGAAGCTCGCCGAGCAAACGCTGGTGCTCCGTTTGCTCGCCGAACAGGCCGACGCGGCGGTGATGAATGATGCCGCCGTGGTGGCCCGTTTGCGGCAGTGGTTATCGGTTCCAGCTTCTGCCGAAGCGACCGCATTGCTGATCGCTCAACGCGGGACGTTGGCGACCTGGGGTCGGCCATTAATAGAAACGATTTCGCTGGCAGCGAAGCGCGGAGTCGAAGGCAACGATACCATTGTGGTGGCGCACCAAGCATTGTGCGTGCTCACCCGGACCCAGCGCGGACTCGCGAGTTACGCTGGTCATTATGATTTATTAGTTGCGGATTGGAGCGATGCGCTGGCAGCAGCCAAAGCAGCGCCGATGGCTGCGGTGGATTCGCAAGTAGCGGACGCCATCGCGCGTTTGCCTGATTCAGCAGCTCTTCTGATATTGTTGCAAGCCGGCCCGTCCGCGTTGCCAGCGATCGAACAAGCCATGTCAGGCGTCGACAAAAATCGCCGCAAAGAACTGGCGCCCGCCGCACGTTTGGTCGCGCGGGCGGTAACTTTAAAATTGTATAACACCGTGGGCGACGTGGGCCTGATGGGAATCGACGGCGAACGCGTCAAAGACCGCCTCGCTGCTTTTGCCGTGGTAGCCCAAGCGGTGGAAAAAAACGCTGATGCACCAGGGCTCATTCATCTGATCACGTGGCTTGATGACGCCGATGCCGTTGTCCGAGTTGCCGCGCTGGATCGTTTAGTGCGGATGTCCGATGTGCGTAAAACGTTTAGCGGAAAATGGGAATTAAGTGACACCGGATTATTCCCGACGGCGCATTGCCGTTGGCGTCTGCGCCGCGTGTTAACGCGCGGTACACCGGACGAGCAAGTGGCGGCGCTCCAACTTATCGCCAGCCTCAGCACGAAAGATTTGGGTGACGACGTGGCGGGTTTATTGCTGTCACCGTCAGCAATGGTGGTTGATACCGCAATTGAAACCATTGGTCGTCTGGACGGTGCTCAGGTGCAGGCGCAAATAGTGCGCCTGATCAGTGACCAGACCCAGCCGGTATTGCGACGAATCAAAGCGCTGGAGTTGATCGGCAAGGAGAGCAGTTCCAGCAGTTCCAGCTTCAGCAGCGACGGCGAGACCGCAAAGAATGCCAGCAAGGACGTTGCGCGCCTGCGTTTGCTTGAGCAATTAAACCGCGTCCACGCAAGCACAGAAGATCTGGCGCTGCGCTGTGCGATAAAAAAAGCACTGTTTAAACTAGTGAATTCGACGGAAAAGCGCCGCGCCATCATCGCCGAGATGCTGGCTGGTGGAACGGCCGAGCGTCAAGCCGGGATGGAAATGATTTATGCGACGGTTTCCAATCCGTACGAATATCGAGTCGGCTCAGGAAATGATCAGCCGTTATTTATCGATTTGGCGTTGCCGCTTTTATTCGCCGTCGATCAACTGGCGTTGGCCAACATGGCCGCCAACAGCATTGCCTCCGCGATGCAGAACACCGATCATCGGGTCAAAGCGTTGGCGCTCTTTGATGAGGATAA
Source organism: Planctomycetota bacterium (assembly GCA_043775355.1). Lineage (GTDB taxonomy): Bacteria > Planctomycetota > UBA11346 > UBA11346 > UBA11346 > BOG-1363. Next base: position 1,992 of record JAYVSL010000275.1, on the reverse strand, counting down.
AAAACTGACCCTGAGCACGTGGTGCGCGCGCAGCGATCGCAGTTGGCCGTATCATTTGGCTTTGGGCATTGCGCTCAAAGTCGTCGACCACGATCGCGCGTTGCCCTTGCTCAAGGCGCTGGCGGAAGGCGATGCCTATGCTCCATGGCGAGAGCATGTGTTGCGGGCGAAAGATCCGCTGGAAGTACTGCGCGACGCGCTGGCGGCTCAGCCGCAAGACCGACCATTGCCCGCCGCTGTGACGAGTCAAATTTTGACTTACGTGACCAGTCAAGCGCTGACGTCCCCCGTGCTTTTACCGCAGGTCCTGGCCGCTGGGGGTTTGGAAGCGTTGCCGGGCAGTGCGAAATCGGATTACGGCTCAGGTTCAGGTAACGAACGCGTGGTAACTAAAGTTTACACTCTCAGTGACGGAAAGACTCTGACGGTGGTGGGAAAGCAACGCCCTGGCGGTGATGAAGAGTCATTTTCTTTCGACGATGAAACCATGAAGTGGTCAGTGCAGGGAGCCGCACCAAATTCACCAGATGCCGACGGGCTAGCGGCAATGGCGCACCTGCTTGGTGATTTACGGGTGAGCAAGCACGATACGGTGCATCACGCTTTGGTGTTGGCTTTAATCTCGGGCCAAGAACCGCCACGTACGCTGGAAATCGAAATCGGTGGAAACACCGAACTGTGGAAAATCCTTGCACTTATTCATCCAACGATTCGGCCGCAGATTATAGCCGCTTTTTCCAAAGGCGGTGAAATGAATCGATATTATGTACAGAAATTTATCGTGCTGGGCAATCCGGATCTGCTGTCGGTCGTGATGTCGATGGTGGCGACCATGGAAAATAACTACGAAGTCGAACAAATGATTCCGTATTTGAGCAGTCTTGAGGTCGCCTTAGTCGAACCGCACATCGCCACCTTGCTGACGAGTCCAGCCGCCAACGGATCAGAAAAGGTGAAGGCGCTGGTGAAAAAAATTGGCCGCGTTCCGCTCGCGGCAGCGCTGACCGTCGTCGGCCAAGGTCTAGCGCTTGAGGGCAAGATCACGCCGTACACCGAGGCCGACGCAGCCAATTTGGCCACCGCGTTATCGGCGATGACGCCCGCCGTGATTTTAGCTGCCAGCAGTTCCCTGCGCATGATTCGTGACACCGCGCCGCTCATTTTCGATCGAGTCATGGCGGTCGAAGCCGCGCGTCAGGATGCCAATGGTGCTGCCTGGTTGCGCATGGGCCTGCCATTGCATGCGGGCATGCGCCCTCTTTATGATCAGGCCCTGCTGGCGAAGCAGGCTGATGTTTGGCTGGTTGGCGCTGCCATCGCGCTTAAAGAAAAACGCCTTGATGCGCCTGGCTTCATGGCGCGCGCGGTTGAGCTGCCCGCCGAATCGCTCAAAGACGCGGCCTTGGTCGCGACCCGATATCTGCAAGGCAAGTTGAGCGCTCAAGAAACCCAGCTGGCGCAGATTTTCAAACGAGCACCGGGATCCGCCTTGGCGTCATGGATGCCGTTATTGCCACCGACGGAGGCGATCGCCAAGGCCATCGCAGAACGGGTGAAGGATCCTTTAGTTGCCGATCAATTAGGCTTCGCCCTGGCAGCATTGCTACGCAGTCAGCACGACGGCTGGACCCCGCTGATGCCGCTGATTGTTCCTGCGGCGGGTGGACGACTCGATTTTTTATTACCAGCGCCGTGATGGGAAGCTGTGCGTAAAGCTGCGTTTCTCGCATTCGCCAAATCAGGCTCTGCGGCGTTTCGTGTGGGTTCCATCTCATGGGAAAGCCAAAGAAGAAATAATCGAACAGGAGGCGCGGAGACGCGGAGAACGGAGGAGGGGAAGATGTTTGTCAGAGAGAATGAGCAATTTCCTTCTCTTGCCTCCGCGTCTCCGCGCCTCCTGGTGCGTCAGGCCAAGTCTGGCCGTCCTTGTTGAATGAAAGGTTCAATCATGTAACTGCCTGTGAACATGTAGCTGACTTGGCGTGGTATTCG
>JAYVSL010000274.1:0-5499 GCA_043775355.1 Planctomycetota bacterium | reverse complement strand
GGATCGCCGGCTGCCAGCCGGCCAGGGGCAATTCATCCCCACACCCCAAAATCGTCAAATTGCACTCAGCTCTCCAACATCCAGCCGAGTGCAACTCGGCGATCTCAGGAGAAAGAGAAAAAAAACGCCAACTCCGACTCTCCAGCAGGCGACCAAATGATGAGGCCATTTGGTCGGTTCGGTGATACACATAAACACCGTTGTAAAAAGTTGTCCAGATTTTGAGGTAAGGTCAGTCTATTCTAGAGCAAGATAGACACACACTTTCAGAGTCATGTCGAGCCAAGTAAAAAGGCACTTTTTATGCTAAAAAAACAATGCGATTATCCTGCCGACGATGCGCTCGCGTTTCGAGTGTTTCATAAAGGTCAAATTCGGCGCGGGTTTACGCTTTTTGAGGTGAGCATTTCGCTGGTGTTGGTCGCCTTTGGAGTGATCAGCGTGATGACGTTGTTTCCGATTGGGATTAAGGCTGAGCAGATGGCGCGTATGCGCATCTTTGCCGCCGTGAAAGCAGAAGAGATTTTAGACTCATTCGCAACGCTGCCGAAGGACAATCCTGGGATAGATGTGGAGGCGCCGTTTGCCTGGGAAGTTTCCGTGGCTCATCGCCCGTTGGTGCCGGATTTGGAAGCGCGCATGTTGAGTTCGCGCAACGGTGTCATGTCAGTTCCGATGGACATTGTTCGACGTCTTGAAAGTGAAAACGATGAGATTCAAAAAGTTATCCAGCAAGGTGGCCACTTATACTATTCGAAAGCAACGGGAACGTCGGGATTCCAAGAAAGCGCCGAGGGCTTTCGTAACAGCCCCAAAGATCCATTAACCCAACGCGTCGTCTTTGCCGTGCTGGGCAGTGCGCAAAACAATGCGGTCAGCATTTTGCCGCAAAAAGCGTGGCCTTATTACAATGCGTATCCGTCTCCGCCGTCATATGGAATGGTAGGGGGGTACGCAAATCACGTTACCAAAAATTTTGGATTAGGTCACGAAATCCTGAGAAAGCAGATTTATTTTAGAGATGCTGAGCAGCCATCAAATCCACCCGACTCAACAGACGTTTCATTCATGGAAACGAATGATCCGAGTAATTATGGTGACGGCGAAAGTTATTTCGGTCCGGATTGGAGAGACTATGCCTTTGCTTTGTGGGAGGGCACTGATGGCATAAACGGTACCTTTTCGACGGTTAATGGCATACCTCAATTCAATTCACTCTCATCCGACGAAATCCCTACGGGTTCGCTGGATCGTGACATTCGGTTGGTTTTCACCAATGGGTATCGCCCGTATCTGGCAACGCCTCTTCATGCATATAATGGGACCATTGGACTTTCCGATAAAACAGAATTTATGCCGCCAAACCCACAATATTATAAAACTTTGGCTGGTGCCAAACGGTATTTACAAGCCGCGTTGTGGTACTGTAAAAGGCCAGGTTATGGAAATGCAGTCATTGATCCATCCTATTACGATCCCACCGTAAGTCTTTCAAGTTCGGCAATTGCCGTTTCTCGCGCTAAGGATCAAGCAGATATTTTTCGTTCAGTCCCAGAAAAAAATAAGTGGAAGTATGTTCAAGCGCTGCGGTTTCTAGCGCATGCGGCTAGCTGTCTTACCGGTTATCCGGAGACCAGTGCTGCTAGTGGACTACTTATCCCATCCGTGGATTTTCCGTTTGCGAGCAAGGACAGACTTACAATTCCAACAACGTTGACAACGCAGATTACTTTAGACCAAAATAAGGTGATCTATTATCACGAATTATCCATGCGCATGGCGATGATTTACGCGGCTAGTCAACCCTACGACTGGGGCGCGCCGCGTCCAAGTCAGCGGGCGCTGTTTACTGATAACCCGCTGTTGGAATACGATCTGATTAGCACCTCAATCAACCCTAACTTTGGTCAAATATCAGGCGCTGCTACAGGAGTAACGGGACGCCAATGGCGTCCAATACCTGCCCGCCCTATCGCTAATATAGGCAGAAGTGCGAGCTTCCCCAACACAGCAATTCCATCTGCCACTTGGGGGGACCCTAAAAATTTCACGCTGACCAAACAATTCGAACCAGCAGAGCGCTGCCGTGAATTAGTCTTCTGGTCCGTCGACTGGCTGTCATATGTCGATGCTGAAACGGCTCCGAGCATCTTAGAGGCGAGCCGAATTCCGTTCGGTGCCCCGATCAACGTTCCTGCAATTTCATCATTCAATAGTACCGACTCAAGACGTTTAGATTATTGGTATTCGAGAAGCCAGTTTATAAATAGTTTTTTAAACCCGGAAATGGACCGTGCCTTCAATAGAGATGTTTCTGCATATCCAACAGGGTTCAATTGGCCAATTCGGAATGTCGCCGGCGCAGGTGATTGGAATGGCCAAAATAACGGGCGTAATATTAATGGTCAGATAGATGACTTTGATGGTGTTAGAGTGGGTGTTAATATTAATGCCGGGGAAAGTTTAGAGCGCGTTTCGTATCTTCAGAGTGGAAAAGTTCTCTACTCCAACTTTGGCGCGGATCGCAATGGCAATCGAACGCTTGATCGTGGAGTCGTGCAACAATCTACGCGCTTACGAGCGACGCTGTTAGCTCGTTATAATTTTTATGACCCGCGTCTTACCTTACGGCTACGCTGAGGACCCTATGAATCCATCATTGCCAATCAGTATGACTATGCGCAACGGCTTTACTCTCATTGAAATGATGATCTCCGTCGCGCTCGGTTCATTAATCGTTTATACCGCTATTGCCGGTTTTCGCGTGGCTTCCACCAGCGTCACGCTGGTCAATCGTTTGGCGTTGGAAAATGCCATCATGCGCAGTGGTATTGAACAAGCGCATGATCGGGTCGATTTCTGGACCGACACCGATAATCCAGAAGATCTAGGCCAACAAGGACTGCGGAATAATTCCTCCACCGCAGGGTTAAATACACCTGAGCGACGCGCAGCAGACGCGGCGAGCAATTCCTACACCAGTGGGCTGCCTTTTTCTGATATGATTGATGTCTTTCCGCTGTCTCCAAATCCACCACCTAGCCCCGGTCCTACCCCTATTACGACCGAATCCGCTCGCGAGTCCATTAAGGGTTGGAATCCGCAAGATCGTTGGTTGATGAATGAATCGCGCACCTGGTTTCATGGCGATCTCTCTGATAACGCAAACTATGGGGCCAAGCCAGGGGGATATTACTCGGTTTTCACCAACGTTCAGAACTTGGTTACAGTTCAGACACGGGTTAATACGCTATCTTCGACGACACCCCCGACGATAACCGGAACGACGCCAAACTCGATTGTCGGCGTAATGCCTCCGCACAATTGGCTTATGGGACAAACGATGGGAATGCACCAAGCGCTTGGTTTTTACGCCTTTGTCGACTACATGCCGGCAAACCATGTGTATGGCGTTTACACGACCCCAAGGACTACAGGCAGCGGAAGCGTCAACGGAGTCCTGGCTTACGATTGGCAGGCTTATGAATATGAGCTGAGTAATCCACTGCTGACTGATGAAAATGGCACATTGTTGACCATGGTTGTCTCACGCTCTCGATTTACTCAAGCAAGTCAGTGGTGCGCGACTTCATTTTATCGCGGCAGTCCTATCTTCGTTCGTTCAGGTGGTCTGGGAGATTTAGCCCAATTAACCCAGGGGGGAGCGTTTGCCATGGTGAGCCCGGATTACGGAGTAACAACGCCGATCACTCTCAGCAATGCGGTGATCTATAAAATAAATAGCGCGAAAAATCCACTGATGCATCAATTCAAGTACGCGGTCGGCCATTCACCAGAAATGGCCGCCGTATCTGCCATGGACTACGACCAAGGCAATATTACCGATAATCAATACGATCTGGCCGGAGCGAATCAGTTTCAGCGTTTTCTTAACGTCACCGAAATGACCACTCAAGTTATTCCTGGCGGTGGCCCGGCCCAATGGCCTAAAGCGACGGTGAGTATGAAGCGCTACGTGAGAGAAGCTCGTTTTGTTAATTTATGCTCGCTTCGTTGGACCAGTCCTATTACCGGCGCATCGGCAGAGCTGAACTTCACCACTTTTGGTACGTCTTTGCGTGGTGCTCGCCAACAGCGTAAATCACAGCCGATGGGTGCGACGACGGCTGCCGGCTGGGCAAAGTGGTACGGCCCGAACGAATCGACGAATGACAAAACTTTGGACGGTGACCTATGAGACGCAGCGGAACGATCTTGATTATTGTCGCAGGTATCTGCGCCTTGCTGGCCAGCTTGACCTTGGCTTTTATTTTGCGCTCTCGTTCTTCGTTAGAAGAAACCAATGCCTTAGAGGCCGATGTCCAAGCTCGAATTATGCTCATCGCTGCGTGCAGTTATGTGTGTGAAGCTTCGCGCATTGGCTATGAACCGCTCAGCCCGCTTGATCCGCTCTATCCGCTCGTTGATTCGGCAAACCCGCCAAATAGCCCCAATCACATCGAAGCTTTCGGTTGGGTCGACGTGCGGGATGGCAGCACCGGTCCGAATACGCGATATAATGGCAGCGCACCGCCACCCAGTCCGATACCGAGCACGGCTGAATTGACGAGCATTCCATTATGGAACGCTGCCTTGATCGTTCCCACCGGTCTCCCCTCGCCTTTGCCCAGCACGCGGCGAAAATGGCCGGCTATCGACAGTGTTGCTCGTTGCCCGATGTATCGTTTGGTTCGTCCACCTTTCGCGCTGAAATTGACTGCCGTTTATAACGACCTCGCCACGGCACCTGCAGGAATGCCGTATCTGAGAAATCCCGATCCCCAAGGATTGCCATTGCCGCCGAGTTCGGTGTTAACGCAAAGTGGTTACTTGACGATTAACCCCAATGACTTGCTGCCACTTAGAGCACAATCGAAGAACACTTCATGGTTTCGCGTATACCGTGATGACGTCACCACGTTTGTTGTCACGGTTGGCGCGGGTGGAACTCAAGGTTTTCGCGATTATAAAGAAGTATTGGCTGCTGATGCTGATCTCGTTGCCAGCGGAAGTTCGGCTCGCTACGCGGCAGAATTTAACAATGACCCGAGTTTTTTTGAAAATCTTCTCGCGCAAGAACGACGCATGTGGTATCGCATCGAATGGAGTCCCGCGATCGCAGCTCCTCTGAATCATAATATTTTGCCAGAAGTTGGGCCTGCTAGGCCTGATCCATTTCCAAATAATTTTAGCCAGTCCATGGGTGCTTCAGGTCAGTTCGCGCTGTACCCAATGAATCGATCCCATACCGCCAGAGCAAAAACCGACCGTCAAGAAGCCGACCTCGGTTCCCAATCTCACACCATGAACCAAGGCGGCACCATCCGCTGGGTCCAACGTTTAAAAACCCCGCCCAAACTTTGGTAAACCGTGCCCTGGGCGGCCCGCCCAGGTGAAGTTTTCTTCCCTGGGAGCGCCGACGTCCTCGTCGGCCAGGGGCAATCGAGTCGGTGAAGATGAAAGCAATGGAGATTGCCCCTGGCCGACGAGGACGTCGGC
>JAYVSL010000273.1:0-2477 GCA_043775355.1 Planctomycetota bacterium | reverse complement strand
ACGTGAAAAAGCAACCATCGCCAATATTGCGCATGAACTCCGCACGCCCGTCGCTGGGCTGCGCATGACGTTGGAATTAGCCCTGGCAGCCAAGCCCTCTGTCACCGAACACAAAACGCTCACCACCTGCCTGCGCATTACGCTGTCGATGCAGGCTATGATCGCCAATCTGCTGACGCTTGCGCGGTTAGAGGCTCATCCGCTCTCGCCAACCACTGATGAAACCGCTGTAGAAGAAATCACGCGCGCTTGTTGGAGTACCCTTGATGCACGAGCCCGCGAGCGCGGACTGCACATTCATTGGAAGATGAATGCCAACGTCGCCCTCATACGTGCGGCTCCCGAACCCGTACACATGATCGTCAGCAACCTGTTGGACAACGCCGTCAGTTATTGTCCACCCACAGAAAATATCACCGTCACCAGCGAAAATCGCGGCACACACGTTGCGCTCACCGTTCGCAATCCAACGGATGGAACGCTGAAAAAATGCACCGATATTTTTCTGCCTTTTTGGCGAGGTGACACCTCCCGCACTGGCGATCTTCACTGCGGACTTGGCCTCGCGCTCGTGCAACGTCTGGTCTCTGCACTCGGAGGATCGGTTCAGGCCCAGCTTGATGACCAGCACCATTTCATCATCACGGTTTTGCTACCCGCAGTGATGGACGAGCCAGCGAAGCATCCCTAGCTCAGCGGAAAATCGCCTGTAGCTGTTTGGAAAAGGCGGAATCTGATATGGAGGACCGCAGGACCGGAGAATGAACGCATTCTTTCAAGCATAGAATCCACGCTGATTCTTGGCTTTGGTCTTCTCCGGTTCTCCGGTACTCCATGTTATTCTCTGGTTCCCAGGCAATTTCTCACTGGCGAATGCGCTCAAAAATTCCGACCGCTTTATTTTTTCTCACATTATCCCATGGAAATGCGTGGCCGTTCATCGCCACGTAAACGCCAAACGGCAGACATTGCGCATACGCGAGGGCCGCTCCAAGATTGAAAATTCCGTCTGAGCTGCCGAATTTATACGGGATCATCGCCCCGGTCAGGACGATGGTTTTATTTTGACTGCTGCGGCCAAGGACGGCGGCGGTTTCGACCATCGTATCGGTGCCGTGCGTCACCACGATGCGATCAGAAGACGCCGTGCGGCAGCACTCCAGAATGCGCTCGCGATCAGCGGCGGTCATCTGCAAACTATCAACCATCATTAAGGTTTGCACCTCAACCTGAAGGCTGCTGCGACCTAGGCTTAAAATCTCTGGCAGATGTGTGTCTTTGAAAAACAATTCGCCAGTCAGTTCATGGTATTCTTTATCAAGCGTGCCGCCGGTAACGAGGATGTGCATTTTCACCATAAGAATTTCCAGAGTTCAAGCAGGTTGCATCGGCATGGTTGAGGAAAGTTATGGTTCCGCAATCGGATAGCCTTTCCACCGCCATTCCAAAGCATGCGGAAGAAGCTGTCCGCATGCGGGTCCAAGACCATGTCCGATATTTAGACAATAAATTATAATGGCTTGGCGGCTTCGCGGCTTGGCGGTAAAATGATGCTCTCATGGGTTTTTAGGGTTATTTTGGCACGCGACCTCTGACGGCGTTCGCCCGACCGTGACAGAGAATGTGTCCTGCGGCGTCCGCCGGTAAACGCGCGCGCACCCGCGATTGCAGCAGGGCCATATTTTCAGCGGACAACGCAGCGAGACGCGGGCCGACATTCGGTCCCTTAAGAATCGTCGTCCAATAATCAGCAAAATCGCTGAATGTTCGTTGCACGGTGATTACCTGGGTTTCGACATCTTCCAACCCAGCGCTCGTCCACAACTCGCGCATGACATCCATGCGCGAAGCTTCAACGCTCGGCAGAGAGAGAACGGGAATATCCATCGCACGCATCTCCATCAATAACGGCTCGTAGGGAAAACCGCCGTCAACCATATCCCATGCATACGCGGAAACGACTCCGCCTGGAACAACCACGCGTGCCATTTCGGCAACGCCCGTGGCGGGAACAGGAACGAAGAAAATCACTAACGGCATGACTGCCGCATCAAAAGTGTCATCGGCACAAGGCAGTTTCATGGCATCGCCCTGACGAAACTGCGCAACCCGCAAAGCTGGTCGTGTGCGAGCAAAAACCAGCTGCGCCTCCGACGGATCGACACCCTGCACCGAAATCGGCGCACACCGTTTCACCAACATTTCCGTAAAGGCACCATTGCCACAACCGACATCGAGCCAGCGCAAACCAAAAGCTGGAGCAAGCCAATCGAGAAACGTTTCACCCGCAAGTTGACTCCACACACCCATATAACGTTCGTAAGCATCGCCGTCGTCAAAGCGGATTTGGTCGGATGACATGTGATGGTTCCTACGGATAGCAGAAATGAAAAAGCGGAAATGAAAAAGCGGAAATGAAAAAGCGGAAATGAAAAAGCGGAAATGAAAAAGCGGAAATGAAAAAGCGGAAATGAAAA
>JAYVSL010000272.1:0-3869 GCA_043775355.1 Planctomycetota bacterium | reverse complement strand
TTATACAGGTAGGTTTCTTCCGGCAGATACCCAATGCGATGTTTGACCGCCAGATCCGCCGGGTCGCGGCCAAAGACAAACGCATCGCCTCGTGTTGGGCGGATCAAACCAAGCAACAATTTGATGGTGGTCGTCTTGCCCGAACCATTGGGACCAAGCAGACCGAAGCATTCCCCAGGACGAACGTCCAAATTGAGATCGCTCAACGCTGACACCGTCGGCCGCCCCCAAAAGTCCGTATAGACCTTGGAAAGTTTGATCGTCCGGAGAACCGCATCGTCAGACATGCGCGGGAATCTAGGGAGCCTTTAAACGGCTGGAAGTGCGAGGCTCCCGACGATCCGATATCCCGTAACCGGTAGCCGGTAGCCCATGCTAACCATCCGAGCGACACACCCGCCCCAGCCCCGCGAAAAAGCCATTGTCCCGCCGAAGCAGGGCCTGGAACATCCGCGCCCATGCGTCGCCTGCTCATCCTCATGCCCGTATTGCTCTGCTTCGTTGGATGTACTGACGGCTTGTATTATCAGACGCGCTACATTCCCACTGACGTCGATTACTTCGATATGGAATTGCCAGCTGCGCCGCCTGACCTCGCGGGCGAACATGCAGCACGTGCCCAATGCGCCCATCCTTATCAAAAATTCAAGACCATCGGCACAGTCGCCTACAAAGCAGATGACATTCATTCCAATGGCGGAACTGACGGGCCTGTCATCGGCGCTACTGATCAACGCATGCGCTTGAGTGGACCGAATCGCGCCCTTCCTGGTCCAAAGGTCATGGCGTATTCGAACAGTCCGTATGCCGCTGGAGTCACCCAGAACGCGTTCCTGCAGCCGGCCGGCGGCAAAGATCTTCGCCCACATTCGACCACCGGCGCCGGCACTGATGTAACCGCGACTCCAGTCACCGTCGACGGCGGAACAAATAGTAGAAATTACGACCCCTACTGCTGTGGCGACGGGCCAAGCGAGGGCACGACGAATAACTATCGGGATATCAGTAGCGGTCGCTGATTACGGTGCTTCGTTGATTTCAATCGGCGAAACAGGTTGTCGCTCTCATTTCGTTCTTGCCTCATTCTTACCATACGCAGATCAATAATCCTGCCGCGACCAGCCGTAAGATGACGTCGTAATAATCTTTCACCGGCAGAAACAACATCGGCCACGCCAACAGCGTCAGCGGCGTCGGCGATCCGCTATACGACATCGCTCCTGGTAATGCTGCGCCGCAATTCACTGCGCTGACCAATGCCGCTAAGCTGGCGTCGATCACCACATAAAATCCTTCCCACGGACCATCTGGCCAAATTCCGCTCAAGACCATGCACGGCAAACCCGTCCATAAGGCCACCGTCGTTGGCGGCGTGGCTAACAGCGTGGTGAGCGGTGACCATGGATTTGCCGTGCCGATATGCCAAGCGATCACCGGCGCAGTCGCCAAAGTCGCGGCAATACCAATACAAAGTCCATCAATGGTCGTGCGACTGGTGAACAGCACCATGCGCCACGTCGGGCGATCGAGTGGCCACGGCTGCAATGGCACCGTGCGCATGCGCAGACGCACCAGATCCATGCCCAGCGTCACAATACCAAGCACCGCAGCGAGGCTCAGTTGGAATCCAAGATCTTGCGCGTTGCTCGGATCGATCAGCAGCAACACCAGCGCCGCGAGGGATACCGCGCCCAGTCGATGTGGTTCGCGCGCCAACATGCCAGTCAGCACCACAGCCAAGCCCATCACCAATGCCCGCTGCGTCGCTGGCGAACCACTGGTCAGCCACGTGTAGCCAACAATTAATAAACCAAGAATAATTTGCCGAATTCCCCAGCCCAATCCCAACAGGCGCAAGAGCCACGCACCAAGCCCCGCAGCAATGGCCAAGTGCGTTCCACTGACCGCAAGAATGTGCAGCAAACCACTTTGGCGAAAGGCGGCTTTCTCTGGCGGATCGCCCATGCCGATGATGAGCGCTTCACCTAATTCACGATGTTCGCCAAGACGAGCGAGCGCTTTCCACGCCCACCCACGTGGACCGTCTTCCCGCATACTCAGCCGCTCAACACTAACCGCTTTGAGTTCATCGCCACGCTCGCCACGCTGCCACAAACCACGCACCTGTACGCGATCGCCAGGCAATAAACCATACGCTTCTGCCGCACGCACAAAAATCCGATGCGTAAAAGCGTATTGAGTCGGCGCCAATACCTCGTCCGGTGACAACTGAAAACCTTGTGAAAAACCAACCCATTTTACCGACGAAACCGTTCCGCTCAGCGCCAACAAACGTTCTTCATGCTGCACCGGACGCTGTCCCCAACCAGCCGTCAATACACCACCCAGCAAACACGCAGCGGAGAACAACAACCACCGCCCAGCCCACGGATAACGACGTGCTAGCACCACCGCGAACATCACCAGCGGCATCCCAATGGCCCACCACCACAGCGCAGGAGCCCAAGGAATCCCGGTCGCAAACGTCATCGCCTCGGGAGCAAGTCCGCCCACCATTAATCCGAGCGCCAACCACGGTAGCCACGGATGCAATGCATAACGTGGTGGCGCGAGATTATCTGGTCGATCGACATTCACTTGGGCAGGCATGCGCAACCAGCGTGTCATATCTGGTGCGCACGTCGAGTCAGCAATTGCGCCAATGTTCATGAACCACTGAAAAAAACCGTAATTCTCGGATAATCACCCGCCGCCACCCTGGGACCGCAGGCTGCCAGCCGGCCAGGGGCAATCCACCCTGGGACCGCAGGCTGCCAGCCGGCCCAGCGCAATCTCCAAGCCTCAGCCGGCCCCGGGCAATTCATGCAACCATTTTCAAGCACGGAAATCTTGCGAGTTCCCACTCTGCCGGCTGGCAGCCGGCGGTCCCAGGGGAGAGGAATTCCTACACCGCGAGCTGGCTCGTGCCCGCCAACTTGGCGCTGTACGGCGCTAACGCAGGTTTGACTTCTTCGGCCAAGAAACGATCGACTTGCTGCGGAGCGCGGCCAATAAAAGTCGCGGGATCCAGCAATTCATCGATGCGTCCGTGAATGGGGAAGAAGAAATCATCGATCATGATCAATTGAATAAGGTTGTTATCGCGGCCATGATCTTTGACTTCGCTGGCGGCTTCGCGCGACAACACGCGGATTTTTTCGTGCGCAACCTGACGATCACCTCCGGCTTCGACGATAGCCATGATGAAATTTTCCGTCGCCATGAACGGCAGTTCGTCACGAATGCGGCGAGCGATGACTTTGTCGTGTACATCCAAACCTTCGCAAACGTTCTGCAAAATGCTGAGAATTGCGTCCGCGGAGAGGAACGCTTCTGGCAAATAAATACGCCGACCAGCACTGTCGTCGAGCGTCCGTTCCATCCATTGGACGCTGTGCGTGGCGTGCGCATCTTGACCCAGCGCGATCAAATGACGCGACAACGCACAGACGCGTTCCGCACGCATCGGATTGCGTTTATAGGCCATCGCCGATGAACCGATCTGATCCTTTTCAATCGGCTCTTCGACTTCTTTCAGATGCGCTAACAAACGCAGATCGGTCGCCATCTTGTGCGCGGTGGCGCCCAGTCCGGCCAGAGCCGACAGCACTTCGCTGTCGACTTTGCGTGAATACGTTTGGCCGGTGACGATAAAAGCACTCTTGAAGCCGAAAGCTTTGGTCACCAACGTATCGAGTTCTTCAACCTTGGCGTGATCGCCGTGAAACAAAGTTAAGAAAGACGCCTGCGTACCAGTGGTGCCTTTGACTCCGCGAAAGCGCAGATCGCCGCGTGCACGTTCCAGCGCTCGCAGGTCCATCAGCAAATCTTGCAGCCACAAGCACGCGCGTTTTCCAACCGTCGTCAAC
>JAYVSL010000271.1:0-29716 GCA_043775355.1 Planctomycetota bacterium | reverse complement strand
TCCAGAGTTCAACGTGCGCAAGCCGCACACTGATGGCTCGCCGAATTTGGAAAACCTGGGCCGTCGTAATATCGATACCGGTTCAGGCTTGGAACGCGTTGCAGCCGTTTTACAGGGCGTTTATAACAACTTCGACATTGATGTGTTTCAGACCATCATTCGTTCGGTGTGCGCGGTGTCAGGCAAGACCTATGACAAGAGCGCCGTTCTGGGGGCAAAAACCCAAGCCGCTGAAGACAACGCTTTGATTCGTCGCATCGCCGACCATGTGCGCGCGGTCACGTTTTGCATCGCTGACGGTGCTTTACCGGGCAATAGTGATCGAGGCTATATCGTTCGCCGCCTGATTCGTCGCGCGACCCTCGACATGGACAAACTCGGGGTCGATGACTCCAGGTTATTTGAAGTGGTTTCAGCAGTAGTTGAGGCCATGGGCCAAGCGTATCCCGAAGTCGCTCGTCGGCAGGATTTGGCGCGCGATACCTTGAAGGCGGAAGAGCAATTGTTCCGTCGCACGCTGCGCAAGGGCTTGGATTTATTTCAACGCTCGCTCGACAAGTTCAAAGGCGGAACGGTGTTCTCGGGCGATGCGGCCTTTGAGTTGGTGACGACGCATGGTTTTCCCAAAGAAGTCATCGCTGAATTGGCGGGCGCTGAAGGGCTGACCGTCGATGAAGCGCAGTTTACGCTTCGCTGGGATGAACACACGCGCATCAGTAACACCAAACAGATTGAAGTGTTCACCTCGACCGCGTTGCAAGAAGCCAAGCCGCGTTTGGGCACCACGCCATTTGTCGGTTATCAGCAGACTCAGATCGACACCGAGCTGACGCTGTTGGAAGTCGCGGGCAAAGAAGTCGGGCAAGCGAAGGCTGGAACGGAAGTGCGTTTCGCTCTGAAAAAGACCCCGTTTTACGCTGAATCCGGCGGCCAAGTCGGCGATCGCGGAACGATCACCGGCAATGGTTTCATCATCACGGTCAGCGACACGCAAAAAGATGAAGGACTGGTCATTCATCTGGGCAAGGTGACCGCAGGTATGGCGAGCATCGGCCCCGTCAGTGCGCAGGTCAGCGCCGATGTGCGCAGCGCGATCACCAGTCATCACAGCGCCACGCATCTGATGCATAGTGCGTTGACGCGGTTGCTGGGCGACCATGTCGAACAGCAAGGCTCAAAGGTTGAATCCACCGCGCTACGCTTCGACTTCAACCATCCCAATGGTTTGACGCGTGAGCAGATCTCTGCGATTGAGCGTTGGGTCAATGATGCCATCGCCGCACGTCATCCGGTTGATATTCGTGTGATGCCGATTGCGGAAGCCAAGAACTTGGGCGCGAAGGCGCAATTTGGCGAAAAATACGGCGACGCGGTGCGCGTGGTGACCATGGGCACTGGCGAAGTAAGCCGTGAATTCTGTGGCGGTTGTCATGTGGCAAACACTGGTGATATCGCCGGTTTCCGCATCATCAGCGAAGGCGCGTCATCGGCGGGCATTCGCCGCATCGTCGCCGTTGCTGGGGCAGAAGCGGCGAAGTTGGCAGCGGAAGAACAGCGAGTGGCGGAAGCCTGCGCTCAGCATGTACAGTTGCTCACAGCAAGCGCTGATGATGCGCGTCAGGTTGAAGACCTCGCGCGGCAATTCAAAGCGCAGTTTGCCGAAGTTCCTGGTCGCGTCGCACAGTTAGCACACGACGTTGCGGACGTGGCGCGTAAGCTTGGTGTGCAGGTGCAAACGCTCAGCGGATCGTTGCTGCAACGCGTTGAGCAATTGCAGAATGAACAGAAGCGCTTGCGTAAATTGGAAGAGACCAAGCAGGCTCAGGCCGCCGCCGGAGCAGCCGACGAAATCCTTGCCATGCAGATGGATGTCGCAGGTGCTCCATTGATCGCGGCGGCGATTCCAGGGCTCGACGGTAAAGCGCTGCGAACTTTGCTGGATGTGGTGCGTGCGAAACGCCCAAGTTTATGCGTGGTTTTAGGCTCAGTCGCTGACGGTAAGGTTGCGCTCGTCGCGGGTGTCAGCGCTGATTTGATCGCCCGTGGGGTGAGCGCGGGAAACCTCATCGCCAAGCTGGCGCCATTGGTCGGCGGACGTGGCGGCGGCAAAGCGGATCTGGCCCAAGCTGGGGGAACGGATGCGACAAAATTACCGCAGGCGATGGCTGCGGTTCAATCACTGCTGGCGGAGGCCCTTGCTGGGGCTGGCGCTAACGGTGCCAAAGGCTGATGGGAGCGCGCTATGGCGAAAAAGTCTGATTCGTCGAGTGATCGTATTAGCCGCAATAGCGACAGCACGACCGAC
The DNA here is from genome assembly GCA_043775355.1 of Planctomycetota bacterium. GTDB lineage: Bacteria > Planctomycetota > UBA11346 > UBA11346 > UBA11346 > BOG-1363. The sequence continues at coordinate 27,411 of JAYVSL010000271.1, read as the reverse complement.
AAATTGCAGCGCGAGACGCGTCGTGGTCGCAAGGTCGTGTTCAAAGGCGTCTCGGTGGTTCCTGGGATCGCGATGGGTCCGGTGCGGCTTAAATTCAGACAGACGCAGGTCCTCAGCGATCACACCATTACCTTCAAAGAGGTCGAGCGCGAATACGAGCGTTTGAATGAGGCGGTGCGCCAGTCGAAAGAGCAATTGTTGGAAGCGCGGGCCAAGGTGCAGCGCGATATCGGTGAATTAGAAGCGATGATCTTTGATGCGCATTTGGCGATCCTGGAAGATCAGGGATTTCTCAAAAAGATTCGCTCACAAGTTCAGGCATTGCTCAAGCCGGTCGAAGTCGTGGTCGCTGAGATCGTCGAGGGTTATTATCAGCTGTTGTCGATGAAGGAGGCGGAAAATCTTCGCGAACGCGCGGCGGATATCCGTGATATTGGTCGGCGTTTGCTGGATAATTTGATCAAGCTGAAGAACCCAGGAAACGAATATCCAGCGGGCGAAGAAAATTTAGTGACGGAAGACGCGATTATTTTTGCGCGTGAAATTTTACCGTCTGATTTGGTCACCATCGAACATCGTCATTGCCAAGGAGTGATTTGCGAAACCGGCAGCGGTCGCGGTCACGCTGGAGTGATGCTACGTGCGATGAACGTGCCGACGGTGATGGGCCTGGAAGGTTTGACCGAGCAATTACAAGACGGTGATTTTGTTATCGTCGATGGCTCCAATGGCACGGTGTACGTCAATCCGAAGCCGGATGTGGTCGAAAGTTTTACCAAAACCAAGAACGAGTTCGAGCACTACAAAACTATACTGTCGGCAGAAGTTGATCTGCCAGCGGTGACCAAAGATGGCTTTGAAATCCAGTTGTTGGCCAATGTCAGTAAGCAGAGCGACATTGATTTAGCCAAGCTTTACAACGTCGACGGCATCGGGCTGTTTCGTAGCGAATTTCATTTGATGATCAGCGACACTTATCCGGATGAAGAAGAGCAATATGTGCTCTATCGTCAGGTGGTTGAAAAGATGAACGGCAAGCCGGTTACGATTCGCACCATGGATCTGGGCTCGGATAAGAAGCTGCCGTACATCAAGCTGCTGGATGATGAAACGCATGGCCTTGGCCGACGTTCCATTCGTCTGGTGCCGGAATTGGAAGAATTCCAACTGATCCAACTACGGGCGATTTTGCGCGCCAGCGCGCATGGCAGCGTGCGGTTGATGTGGCCATTTATTACGAGCCTAGAAGATATTCGTATGGCGAAGCGCTTGGTGCGCGTTGCCCGGCGTGACCTCGATCAGGCGAAACATAAATACGACGTCAACCTGCCGGTGGGCATGATGGTTGAAGTTCCGGCGGCGGCGCTGTCGCTCGACAAGTACGTGCGCGATGTGTCGTTTTTCTCGGTCGGAACGAATGATTTGACGCAGTATGTGTGTGCGGCCGATCGCAACAGCGCCGACGTGGCACCGTGGTACAAGAGCCATAATCCAGGAATGTTGACGTTGATGAAATTGATCGTCGATACGGCCAAGGCACATCATGGCGACCTGACGATTTGTGGCGAGATGGCTGGTGATCCATTTTATACCATGTTCTTGCTCGGTATCGGCTGCACCAAGTTGTCGATGCCAGCGCCGCAAGTGCCGTTGGTGAAAAAGATCATTCGCTCAGTCAATATCAGCGGTGCAGCCAACTTGGCGACGCGCGCTTTGCAGACCACCTCGACCAGTCAGATTCGCGAGTTGTTTGCTACCATCGTGCAGCAAATTCTTGGGCGCGACTTGGGTGGTTGGACGCGCACGACGGAAGAGTAATGGTGGTCGTCTGATGCGCTCGTTTTTCGTTGATCACACCGTGACCTGATTTTGGGACCTACGTTTATGTCTAAGCCTTTGCCCGACTCTCGCACTCGCCGTTTAATTGCGGCCTTTACTAAAGCCTATGGCCAAGCGCCAAGCCGTGGCGTGCGTGCGCCTGGGCGCGTCAATCTGATTGGTGAACATACCGATTATAACGATGGTTTCTGCCTGCCGATGGCGATCGAACGTGATGTCCGTATCGCCTTACGCCCACGGCGTGATCGCGTCGTGCGCGTGCTGTCGCTGGAACAGCCTGGGCAGGTGATCACTTTCGAATTATCGCGCGCCATTGCCAAGGCCGCTGATAGCGAACCACAATCGCGCTGGGCTGATTACGTTAAAGGCTGCGCGCAAACATTGTTGGCGAATAAAATTCCTGTGGTTGGCGTGGATTTGGCGCTGACCGGCGATGTGCCGTTGGGTTCTGGGTTATCGAGTTCGGCAGCGTTGGAAGTCGCCACGATTCACGCCTTGCTTTCAGCAGCGGCTTCAAGTCCCAAACTCGCAAGCGAACGGATTGCGACGTTGGCGCAACAGGCAGAGAATCGTTATGTCGGCGTAAACTGCGGTATTTTGGATCAGCTCAGCAGTGCGTGCTGTGTTGCTGGCAAGGCGATGTTGATGGACTGCCGTACGCTCGGTTTGTCCTATGCTCCGTTACCGGACGGTGTCGCGGTCGTTATCGCCGATACTGGTAAACGCCGTGGTTTGGTTGATTCCGCCTACAATGAACGCCGCGCTCAATGTGAAGCTGGCGCGCGGGCGCTGGGCGTCAGTCATCTGCGCGATGTGAGTCTGCATGGCCTGTGGTCCGCAGCGCGTGATGGTTTGCTGGATGAACTGGCTCGTCGTCGTTGTGAACACGTGGTGGCAGAAAATGGCCGCACGCAGGCGGCATTTGCTGCACTCAAGGCTGGTGACGCGGTGGCCTTTGGTCAGTTGATGGATCAAAGCCACGCGGATTTGCGCGACAAATTTGCGGTCACCTGTGCTGAGCTTGATGACATGGTGGCGATTGCGCGCGCGTTGCCTGGTTGTCTTGGCAGCCGTATGACCGGCGCCGGATTTGGCGGATGCACCGTGAGTTTGGTCGAGCAACGCGCGGTCAAACGCTTTGTGCCAGCGTTGACCAAAGCCTATCGTGCGCGGCATGCATTGCCGGTGGCCGTGTATGTGACCCGCGCAGCGGCCGGCGCTGGTCCGCTGTCTTTGAAATCATCGTTGAAATAATCATCATGACCGAATCATCACCATGGTACGCTGACGGCCTGCGTTTTACCTGCACGCAGTGTGGGAAATGTTGTACGGGTGCTCCAGGTTTTACCTGGGTCAGCGAAGTCGAAGCGGATGCCCTCAGCGTGCGCTTCGGCATGGATGGCGAAGCTTTTCGCGCGCGCTACACGCGTTTGGTGTGGCGGCAGGGTGAACAACGCCGGACGTTGCTGGAAAAACGCGGCGGCGACTGTGTTTTCTACAAGCGCGGAGTTGGTTGTACGGTTTACGAACAACGTCCCAAACAATGTGGTACGTGGCCGTTCTGGGGGCGAATTGTCGCTTCGCGCGACGACTGGAATGATTCGGCTCAGGAGTGTCCAGGGATGAATCGCGGCGAGTTGCATAACGCCGAGAAGATCACTGCCGTAGCAGCTGACGATGGGTTGTCGTAGAGCGGTTGCGGTGAAGCGACTGGCAGCCAGCATGCCCCGCTGACCGATGAAACAACTGCACGACGATGAAACTTTGGTGGTGGCGGCGCAACGCGGCGATCTTGACGCGTGGTCGACGTTGTGTTCCCGCCATATGCCGCGCCTAGCCGCTTATCTGGGCTGCCGTTTGCGGCGCCCGGAAGTGGTCGAGCGTGTGATTGCTGAAGTGGTGGTCAGTGCTTGGAAGCATTTACCTGAACTTGAAAAACCCACCGAATTTTTGTCGTGGATACGTAAACTTGGCGGCGGCCTTGCACTGCAGTGGAGTCGCAAAAATCCAGAGGAACCGATAGAAGTGCCGTTCTCGGAAAGTCGCTGTGGCACCGATTTAGATTTGGCACAGCGAATGGTCCGACTCGACGCCGCGCTCGGTCGCTTACCGGATCAGCAACGGATGTTGTTGGAGCACCATTTTCGCGGCATGGTCGAACTCACTGAGTTAGCGAAAAGCATGCATATACAACGGGACGAGATCGAGCGATTGCTTGACGAGGCGCTTATTGCCCTTGATCAGGCGCTGACGGAAGTGTCATGATTTTGGGTCGCTACGCCCGGATGATGCTGATCATTTTCGCCTTGCCGATGGCGGCTGCAGAAGGTGACGACCCAGTCATCACTGCTGCGCAAAAGGCTTTGGCAGCAGGACAACCGCTCGCTGCTCTGCAAGTTTTACATGAACACGCGCAGCAGGATCAACGTAGTTTAGCTCGCCTTATTCAGGTGCGGGCGATGGTGGCGCTCGGTCGTCATCAGGAGGCTCAGCAACGTCTTGGGGTTCAAACGATCGAGCAGTTGAGGGAATGGCCAGAGCGTTTGCACGCCGCCGTTGCCGCTTTAATGGGAGAAATCGTTCTGGCGAATGGTGAGATCGCAGTGGCGCGTTCATGGCTTGAACAAGCGTTGCGCACGTCAAGCGAAGGCGTGGAAATCGATCGGACGTTGGTTTTACTCGCGGAATGCTGTGAACGCCTGGGCGATCACGCGGTTGCTCAACGCTATGCCCATGTGGTTTGGCGTGACTGGACGCGCAGCCCGTATCGCGCGCGCGCGGGTGTGCTGGAGGCGCGATTATGTGCTGAAAATCAACCGGATCAGGCGCGCACATTGTTGGCTGGCGTGCGCTCATTGGATGCGGTCGAACCCGGCACGCGGATGATTGCGGCTGAACTCTTGTGTCGGCTTTTGCTGGCGTCCAAGCCTGGGCAGGCGTTGGTGGTGGCAGAGCAGGAAATGCAGCGTTTGCCGAAAATGGTTGGTCGTTTGCCACTGTATCGTGCGCTGGCTTTGGTGGCGTTGGAGCCGCTGGAAGGGCAGGCGGCAATCGAGCAACTTGATCCACCGCTGATCAACGATCCTGCGGCGCAATCCGCGCTTTTACGAGTGCGCTCGCTTTCCTCCAATCGCGCTCCACAAGATCAAGCCCTGCGTATTGAACGCGCCCGAGTCGAATGGGAATTAGGGCGACCACAGCAGGCGCGCGTCATACTTGAGCCGTTGGCCGCCACTGAACCAGCGGCATTGATGATTCTTGCGGCGATGGGCGATGTCCCTCTCGGCACGTGGTTGGCCGCACCGGCGATGGCGGACGCCAATGCCCACGCATCGGTAGCGATGGCGTTGTCACGTCGCGGCGATCACGGGCGTGCGTGGCCATTGTTTTTACCGCTGATTAACCGAGAGAAGCCGATGATTTCTCAGGTTTCGCAGGCGAGCATTCTGTATTGGGCGGCGCAATCGGCGCAGCAGCGCGCGCCCGAGCACATGGCTGATTTGGTTAGTCGGATACTGGAGCTCAATGATCGTGGCGTAGAGATCGGTATAACCTGGGCGAATGAAGCTCAGCGACGCGAAGGTAGCGGCGCTTCGTTGACAGCCGTTCGCGAAGCATGGGAACGTGCAGCGCAAGCCTTGCCCGTAGAACATGCTTGGCATCCATTGGCCACGCTGAATGCCGTGCGCCCATTGCTGGAAGCGGGTCAGGAGCTGGAAAAAGCAATGCGTTTGCTTGAGCGAGAGTCGGGGATAGCGACGTCCGCTGATCAGCAACGCTGTCGTTTTCTGCTCGCGCAAACCTACGAACGCCTGAACCGCCGGGCCCAAGCAGTGCAAGTGATCGATGAATTGCGTCAGCATGCGACGGCGGAACAGCTGGAAAAACTCGATCGGATGGCCATTCGACTGAGTCAACCGGCGATGACCGCTCCGTCCGCATTAACGACCTCCACCACCTTGCCAGAGGTGCCGTGCCAGGCGCTTGATGCGGAGAATTGACTAGCCGGCATCTGGCCTTTGACAGCCCAAGTCTGAGCACATATGGTCCCGCCTAGCCTTCCTGAACGAGGAGCTGATAGTGTCCATTTACCAGATCACCACAGGAACTAACCACTGCGTGATCTCTTTCATTTTGAGTGGTTTACCCGTTCGTTTGGATGTGGGTTTAACGATGACTATTAGTGCTCATAGCGCTGATCACCAGGCATTTGCTCTATGATCCTCATCAACCTCCTACCCCCAGAGCTGCGTAAGCGCCAAGGCGGCGTCAGTCCGACGTTCCTGAGTGTTGTCGCGGGTGGTGGTAGCTGTGTCCTGCTAGTATTATTGTGGCTCTATATTTTGTTAGTTCGTATTCCCAATGCTGATCGGGTTTTCGCGGCCAAAGAAGAAGATCTCGCTAAAAAGACGATCCAGGCTGCTGAAGTGTTAAAAATCGAAGCCCAGATCACCGAAGCAAAAGATCGTTATGAGCAAATTGTTGGAATGATGAACAAGAAAGTGTACTGGGCTCGAACTATTGACGAGTTCGCCACCTTGCTGAATGGGCCTTTCACGGTGCCGAATTTCGATGTTCGCTGTTTAGATCTTACGATCAGCGAATCATCCGCTTTGCCAGGCAACCGTCGTGGAGCGGCAGAGGCTGCCACCGTGGCTTTCAACGTGAACTGGAAATATAAGCTCTTAGGTAAAGAATTCATCCGCAACGGTGACTACATCAAGTCGTTCTTTGATACGATTGGCAGCAGTAAATTCTGGTCAGAACAAGGGTTTGTCGAAAAGCCAGAAAAGAGCTATCTCGGCGACCAACCACGCATGCGTAAGGAAATTCAGCGGGTGGTGATCGAAGGCAACCTTGAATGGCAGCGGGTCAAAACAGTGGTCGACCCTAAGGCGAGGAGATAACCATGGCGATGCGCAGCTTTAATGATCTGAATAAGAAACAACAATTGGCGGTGTTAATTGGCGTACCGGCGTTAGTCGCCGTTATTTTATTAACATTGATTTATCGTGCGCTTGGGGTGTTGGGTGCTGATCCCGATGACCGTCTTCCGGGATTCATGCATCGTTCATTGCCTGGCAATAAGTGGGAATTGATCGAAGCTAAAAATACCGAAATAGCAGCAAAAGACGTCATTATTGCCCGTGGGCCAGCGGCCATTCTGGAACTTAAGAGTCTTGAAGCAGATATCAAATCGGGCCGTGATCGTTTGCCTTTAGAATCAGAGAAGACCGAGATGCGTTTGTTGATCGATAAATTGGCGCGCGATATTCCTAGCGACATTGGTGTCGTACAGGTCAAGTCAGTTAAAATTAATGAAGGTTCATCAGCGACATCGCGATCAAGCGCTGGTGCGCGCTCGGGTGGCAACAAACCCGAACAGGTTACTTACCAGACTGAACTCTCGGGCGACCTCAACGGAATTATTAAGTATATCGACATGATCGAGAAAAATCCGCGCTTTATGTTGGTGAATTCTTTTTCCCTCAAGCCCGGCAAATTAGGCACTGATGAGGAAAAACGTACAGTTCGTAGTCCGCATGAGGTGAAGATGAATATCATCACCTATGTATACAATCCGAGTGGGAGCGTGGACAAATGATCCATCTTTCCCGATTCGGGTTATTAGTCGCTGCATTTGGGATCGTGTTGCTGGCGAGTGATCTTTTTGGCGGTGAGGCTCCAGTTGCGGTGCCTCAGCCTGAAAAATCTGACGTGAAGCCCGTGAAAAAAATCGGCCCCTTTGATCAATTGGCAAATGAAGAGAAATGGATTTTTACACCGTCAGACAAGCGGGAAGACATTTTTTACGATCTTGAAGTCATATTGGCAAATCAGCTTGGCGGATCTGCAGATGGACAAAAACAGGATCAAGTGACGCGCATCCTGAGTGATGAAATCGATGCCTTGCGAGAATGGGCAAAGGGTGAATTGAGCAGAGTGGAGTCGTTTATTTTTGAGCGTAAATGGGATGAGGCACTTAAGCTTACTGAGGCTGGCATTAAAAAGCTTCAGCCGCGGGTTGGTGATGACCCCGCCATTGCCCAGATCACAGACAAGATGAAGCGTTACAGAGTTCAGGCCGAAGAAGCTAAAATTTTCGAAGAGGCACAGGCCAAATTCGATGCTCTTGGTTTGCGAGTTGAAGGTATTTTATGGTCTCCGGCTGGCAGTTTGGCTGTCATTAGCGGTGAACCGCGCGCACGTGCCATCAATGAACGTGTGAAAGATTGCGTGATCATCAATATCGATACCAATCGAGTCGACTTTCTCTTTCATTACAATCGTCGCCGTTTCGAGTTCCAACGCTATGTCGGTGAGGACGCGACGTCGAAAAAACCTGGGCAATCCAAATAGTGAGCCTGCACATGCACCTGCGCCACCTCGTCATTTCTAGTCTTGCGGCCTTAACCATGGGGGCTCAAGGGACAGCTGTATTTGCGGGAGATGCCCCGAGCAGTAGCCCCCAAGATACAACCCAACTGATTACGCTTGAGACCAGCGATAAACCGTTGGAGACCGTTCTCCAGTGGATCAGCCGTCGCTCTGGTGTGAACATTGTCTGCAACGAAGCAGAGCAACCGCGCATTACGCTGCGCTTGGTTAATGTTACTTGGCAAGAAGCCGTGGTTCAGATTGCGACAAAGTACGAATTAGTCGTTGAGCGCACCAGCGATCGTATTTGGCAGCTCACCCGTCCACCCAAAGTGCGGATGGAGTTCCAGGATGCTCGTCTGACGGTGGTGTTAGAAGCCTTGGCGCGTCAAGCGAATATTAACATTGTCATCAGTGATGATATTGATTCGAACCGTCGTTTGACCATGACGCTGAATGGCGTGCCTTGGCGCGAAGCCTTGGACGTCATTGTACGTGCTACTGGTTACGCTTATATTGAGCAAGAATACCAGATTATTCGTGTGGTTTCGCAAGACAAACTGGTGAAGGATCTGCGGACTAAGGTTTTCCATCTCAATTATACCAATGCTAAAGATATGTTGGCGGTAGTGGACAAGACCAAGAGTAAAGATGGTGTCGTCGTTCCCGATACGCGCTCCAACAGTTTAATTATAACCGATACACCGGTCGCTCTCGCGGAAGTTACGCGCATAATTAGTACGCTCGATAGTCGCACGCGCGAAGTTCAGCTTGAATTGAAATTTGTTGAATTCACTAATAGCGACGCGCAGAAAATCGGATTCGATCCGATCAATACGTCATTTAATTTGAAGGGTATTGGGCAGGTCGCTCCATCGTTCCAGCCGTTCAATGATATTTTTGGGGGTGGTGTTAATTTCAATACGACAAATCCTTCGCCAGCGGGTTCTGGTAATTTTAGTGCCACCTTTGCTTTCGAGGCATTAACTACGCTGAGTAGCGCTGAAATATTGCAGGCGCCGCAGATTTTGACGCTCGATAATCGGTTGGCGACGATTCGTATTGGCCGCGAAATTCATTACGCAGAAACAACCATTACGCAGAATCCGAATGGCTCTGGTTCGTTGATTACTTTGAAAGAAGCATCATCCAGTCCGGTGAAAGATGGAATTACCATTGAGCTGACGCCGCACATTACCAGCGATGGATTCGTGTCGATCGACCTTAAAGCGTTGAATGACAAGGCCGAATTGGTTCAGTTTACCAACGGTCAGGCGCCAAATTCGCCAGACTTTGCTGCGATCGAGTTGCCAACGAAAAACACCACTGAATTGACTACCTCAATCATGATTGCGGACGGTAAAACCGGCGTGATTGGCGGTATTTTGACCAATCAAAGTCGGGACGAGACCCGTCAAGTGCCCCTTCTTGGTACTCTTCCAGGACTGGGATGGTTGTTCAAGAAGCGTAATGAAAGTATTGAGCAGAGAAATCTCACTATTTTCGTGACCCCTCGCATCATTCAGATGTCAGATCGCAACGAATACGAAGATGCGCGTCTTCGCCTTCGTGAACGACTCTCTGGCTTAAATCTGCGCCCGAAGACGGAACCAGAGCCCAATCGGACCATTAACGAACCATAAGCGTTGGATTTGACCGTTCGCTTTGTTCATCGGCAGGCCAGAAGGCCTGCCGATGTCGTTTGTCGATTTGGGAAATAGCTCGGCAAATGATGTCGAAAGCGACGCATGCGCACGTACAAGGGATGGGTTTTGCAGGCGATAGTGCGGTCATCATCGTCGCGTTGATCCGTTGATCGTGAGTGAGCCTGCAAAAATCGTAAACGTACCCATGAAAAACCCCGCGCTGGCTTAGCCAACGCGGGGTTCATCGTTCTCTCATATCCGTAAAAATCAGCCCTTGTCGGCTTTCACGGTGCCTTCGGCTTTCTTGAGTTTCTCGATCATGCTGTTTGGCACGGCCTTGTATTCGGCTGGTTCCATCGAGTAACCGGCGCGACCTTGCGACATCGAGCGCAGGTCGGTGGTGTAACCAAACATTTCTGCCAGCGGAACTTCGGCGCGAATGATTTTGTTCGGGCCGCGATCGAGCGACTCGGTGATCATCGCACGTTTCGACTGCAGCGAACCCATGACTGAACCGGTGAACTGGTCAGGAGTTTCCACTTCAACTTTCATCCACGGTTCGAGCACCTGAATGCCGAGTTGCGGGTAAGCCAAACGCATGGCCAACTGGCCAGCAGCAACGAAGGCGTGTTCCGACGAGTCAACGTCGTGGTACGAACCATCGATCAACGATACGTGAACGTTGATCACCGGGAACGGCAGTTCATAGCCGCGCGCCAATTCGTTACGGACACCTTCTTCGATGGGTCCGACATATTCCTTAGGCACAGAACCGCCGCGCGTGGCGTTCTCAAAAATAAATTCGTTGCCGGCCGCTTTTTCCAAGTCGGTGAGCGGACGAATCTTGACCACGCAATCGCCGTACTGACCGCGACCGCCTGACTGTTTGACGTGTTTGCCGCGCACTTCGAGTTCGCGCGTGATGGTCTGACGATACGACACGCGTGGCTTACCAACGACGGCGTCCACTTTGTATTCATCGCGAATACGGTGCGACAACACTTCCAAGTGTAGCTCACCCATGCCAGCGATGATCAACTGTGAGGTCTCGGGATCGGTCCACTTTTTGAAGGTTGGATCTTCGCGCTCCAAACGCTGCAAAGCGTAGGCGAGTTTTTCTTTGTCCGCGTTCGACTTGGGCTCGATCGCCATGGTGATAACGGGCTTGGCAAAGCTGATGCCTTCGAGCACCATCGGATGTTGATCGCTGGTGTGCACCAAGGTGTCACCCGTTTGCGTATTCTTCAAGCCAACCAATGCGCAGATGTCGCCAGCGGCGGCTTCGTCAACTTTGGTCGAGCTTAAACCAACCAACTTCACCATGCGCGCTGCGCGTTCGGTACGATGAGTACCGGCAGCGACCATGGCATCACCTTCACGAATGGTGCCCTGATACACGCGAACGAACGACACGTCGCCCAGGTTCGGCATGCTCATGATCTTGAACACCATGGCGCGCAGTGGCGCTTTCGGATCGCAAATCGTTGGAATCGGCGCGGTTTTGAGCACGTCGCTCATCTCGAACTGTTTGATCGAGTGACCATCTCTGGGGTTAGGCAGAATGTCGACCACCGCGTCGAGCAGCATCTGCACACCTTTATTACGCAGCGCGGCGCCGCACAACATTGGCTGAAGCTTGAACGACATCGCGCCAGTGCCCAGACCCTTCATGATCTGTTCGTTGCTCAGCGTGCCGGTGTCGAGATACGACATTTCAATTTCTTCGTCGCCGCAATGGCTGGCGACGGCATCGATCATGGTGTGACGGCGCTTCTGCGCTTCGGCCAGGAACTCAGCCGGAATGTCGTTTTCTTTCTGATCTTCGCCCTTTTCACCTTCAAAGGTGATGTATTTCATCGACACCAAATCGATGATCGCGCGGAATTCGTCGCCCGCACCGATTGGCATCTGAATAGGAACTGGGTTACCAGCCAAACGCTCTTTCACCTGACCGACCACGCGATCAAAGTTGGCGCCCAAGCGGTCCATCTTGTTGACGAACACCAAGCGAGGAACCGAGTACTTGTTGGCCTGACGCCACACGGTTTCGGACTGCGCCTGCACGCCGGCCACGGCGCAGAACACCACCACGGCGCCGTCGAGCACGCGGCACGAACGTTCGACTTCAGCGGTGAAGTCCACGTGTCCAGGGGTATCGATCAAATTGATATCAAAACCACGCCACTGCGCGAACACTGCGGCCGCCGTGATGGTGATGCCGCGTTCTTGCTCTTCCTTCATCCAGTCGGTCGACGCCGCGCCATCATGCACTTCACCGATTTTATGCTTTTTACCGGTGTAATAGAGGATGCGCTCAGAAACGGTGGTCTTGCCCGAATCGATGTGGGCAACGATACCGAAATTGCGCGTCTTGACGAGGTTGATGGCCATGATGACTCCAAACAGGGCTAGGAAACGGACAGGACGACCCTAAGGCCGTCCCGTAAAGGAGGGCAGGATCATGGTGCCCAGGTTAAGGAGACAAGAGGGAAGGGCTGATCATTTTTTGGCCGTCAGAGTTCGCGCGCAGACGGAGGCTTGGCTGCCATAGGTAAGATTGCTTTTGAGGCGACTGACACCTGGTAGTCTCAAGCATGAAACGAACGAAGGCCGCAGGGCATTCACCCTGCGGCCTTCGTTGGTGGCCATGACGTTATTTCATTCAGAACGCGGGGTCTTGGTCAGGTGGCGGTTGTTGCACATTGCCGCGACCGCGACGACCACCTCCGCCTTTCATCGCTTTCGTTAGTTCGGCGAGCGACGCGAGTGGCCATTTGACTTCGATCAAGGCGCGACCGTCGACGGCAGTAGCGGCCATGCTGATCGGGTCTCCTGGTTTGACGGTGTCGGGGATTTGGACCATGGCGTCCATGCCGCTCATCTTCATGGCAGCACGCACAAAACCGATGAGGTCCATGTCACCATAATAATTACGACCAACACCGATGACTTTTTCGGCGACGGAATTCATGCCTTTGCCGGTACCCGCGATGATGGAATCGAGTTGAGCAGGATCTTGCGCCATGACGAACCAGCCTTTGGGCATGGCGAGTTCATAGCCCTGAGTCCACATCTTCATTTGTTGGGCCTGCGCCGGTGGAAGTTTCGTTTCGTCAAGCGTCATCGAAACTTTGTGCACAGGCACGCCAGATGGACTTTTACGCTTGGCCTTTGCTAACGACATGGTCATCCCCATGCCTTCGTACATTTTCCCCATCGCCGTACCTGGCGCCAAAAGTTTGAACATCGAGTCGACATTGGCTTCTGCCTTTGCCGAATCAGCACAGCTGTAAAGGCCCTCCCACTGCAAAGGCATCGTCTCACTTTCGACTAAACGCAGGCGGAAAGCAGAATCACCAGTCAAGGTTGCCCCCCAAGCTTTCGCGCTGGCAATCAGCTCATCGCTAATCATTTCTTTGTTTTCCGGTTTCGCTTTGAGATCACCCAAGATTTTTCCCATATACGTTGACATGGCATTCCAATTCACGCGACCGCTCATGGACATCAGCGATGGCTCAGCTCCCAAGCGACTTGCCGCACGCGGACCAGCAGCCGCAGCGGGTGCAACCAAAGCAGCGGCGAAAGCTGAACCAGGTTTGGCTGCGATAGTGAGCTCTTCACCAACGATACCGGCCGCGTCGAGCCGGAGGTCGAGCTGCACCGAAGTGACATCAGCTGCCATGGCCATCATGCCCGCCAATTCGAGCGCCAACATTTGCGCGGTCTCAGGATTGCCACCGCCCTGACCTGCGGCCATTTGGGCAAACATGCCCAACATGCCGCCATAGGTCTGGCTTAATTTATCTGGTGCGATGAGAAATCTGATGTCGCCCTTTGGCCCAGTTTTCACCAGAGCGGGATATGCCTTGGCGATTTTTTCTCCGAGGATTTCTCCATCCGGGGTTTTGGTCATCACCGCAAGGCCATCGACGGCCTTACCCAGCAGCAGGTCGAAATTCACCGCTGCATCGAGGTACATCTGCGGATCTTTTGCTGGCACCAACAGCGCAAACGACGGCGTTGGAGCGCCCGGTCCGACGACAATAACCACTGGTTTTCCTGTGAAATTCGCCAATTCAGGGTCACCCAGCATGTTACCGAGTTGCGCTTTCAGCGCTCCCTTGGGCATCGCGCCTGGATTAAAAAGATCAGCAATCGCTTCTATGCGACCCAGCGTCGCTAACAGATCGGGAATCACCACCACGGCGTACGCCGTGTCGTCCGGCATCACCATGGGCGCGGGCACCGAAATGTCGGCAGAGATCAACGCCGGAGCGAGAAATCCGCCAGAGCCAGCAAGACTGAGGGCAACACAGGAAGAGAGCAAAAGTCGACGCATGAGGACTCCGTAGCGTGGTTACTGACCTGTTTGCAGGCTCAGGGGATTTGCCCAGTGTTTGATGCCGCCGTGCGGCGTCCAGTGGCAGCTATGACGAATCTGACACTTTGAGCGACGTGCTGGCGTACAGGTTATTTCATCTCACGCCGAACCGAAAAAGCCGAGGCCGAATGAAAAAAAGGAGCCAATAAAAGACCAATGGAGCCACGCGGGCTTGCCACTTTATATCGCCACATCGTCGCCGACCATGCCGCCATGACCCGTCCGCTCTGCCTCTTTCACAAAAACTGCCTCGATGGCAATGGCGCCGCTGCGGTGGTGCAGCGCAAAGAGCCTGACTGCGAATTTCTTTCGATGCAATACGGCATGACGCCGCCAACGGTATTGGATCGCCGCGTGTACATGGTCGACTTCGGTTTACCGATCGAACTGATGCGTGCGATTCGAGCACAGGCGAAAGAAATCATCTGGATTGATCACCATACGTCTCAAGCGTCGATCCATCGTGTGCTTGGCTGGGGCACGTTAGATGTGACGGAATGCGGTAGCTCACTGACGTGGCGCGTGCTGTTTCCCGATCGTGAGCCGCCACCGGTGATTGCGTACATTAAAGACAAAGATTTATGGCAATGGAAACTGCCAAATAGCCGCGCTATCGCCGCTGGCCTTTCGGCGACTTTCCCAGGCGATCGTTTCCAAGGATTACTGGAAGTCGATCTCGAACACATGGAGCGTATCGGCCGACCGCTATTAACCGCCATTGCTGATCGCGTGCGCGAAGCGGTTAAACAAGGCGTCGTCGTTGAAGCACCGTATGGCATGACTGGTGTGCGCGCCTTAGCGGTGCCGTGCAATCAAGATCAGAATGAAGTCGGCGATCATATTTGCTTACCCCAATCCCAAGGCGGACTGGGCTACGACTTGGCCATTCTGTTCTATCGCAAAGGGAATGGTCGTTGGGTGCATAGTCTGCGCTCGGGTGACCACAGCGCGGTCAACTGCGCCATCATCGGCGAATCGCGCAGCGGTGGCGGTCACCGCCAATCAGCGTGTTATCTCAATAAAACCCCGTTCTTGGCCTCAGCCGATTGTCCTGTGGCGATACGCCAACCTGGCTGAGATCGACGACGATGAAAGCGGGTGAGCGCACCCTGAATTACGATTTCTGCTTAAAATAATTGGTCTATTTGACCAATGTTCCCAACGTTCGCTTGGCATGGCACCTGCTATCTCTTGAACGTCGACCGCGTTCACCATGACTTTTCGTTCGCGGCGACTTCATTTTTGACCACAGGGAAAATCACATGCTCGATCCCAATACCCTCACCGAAAAATCGCGTCTAGCTTTGATGGCGGCGCAAGAACAAGCCACCAGTCACGATCATTCGCAAGTCGAACCGATTCATTTAGCCGTCGCTTTATTTGCTGATGACAGCGGACTGGCCCGACGGTTAGCCGATAAAATTGGCGCCAAAGCCAGCGCCATCGAAACCACTTTACGGCGAGCACTTGGAGAGTTACCGACGCAACATCCTGCGCCACCACAAGTCGGATTTAGTTCAGACTTAATGAAGGTCGTGCAGGCGGGCCAGAAAGAGCAGAAGAATCGCGGCGATTCACACTTGGCCATTGAGCATTTATTGTTTGCGCTCACCGGCGAGCGCAAAGTGGGCGCATTGCTGAATCAAGATGGCATCGGCCGCACGAACCTCACCAAAGCGATCGACGAAGTTCGCAAAGGACGCACCGTGCAAAGTGACCAAGCTGAAAATACCTATGACGCGCTCGCTAAATACGGACGTGATCTGGTCGCTGATGCGCGCAAAGGAAAACTCGATCCGGTCATTGGCCGCGATGAGGAAATTCGTCGCGTCGTGCGCGTGCTGTCGCGCCGCACGAAGAATAATCCGGTACTGATCGGCGAACCGGGCGTGGGAAAAACGGCCATCGTCGAGGGCCTCGCCAACCGCATCGTCAAAGGTGACGTGCCGGAAGGACTCAAGGACAAGACGGTTATTTCTCTCGATCTTGGCGCATTGGTCGCCGGAGCGAAATTTCGTGGCGAGTTCGAAGAGCGCCTCAAAAGCGTGCTCGATGAAGTGAAATCATCGGAAGGGAAAATCATTCTCTTCATCGACGAAATGCACACCTTGATGGGAGCGGGGAAAAGCGATGGCGCGATGGACGCCGCCAATTTACTCAAACCATTACTGGCGCGTGGTGAACTGCACTGCATCGGCGCAACTACGCTTGATGAATATCGCAAACACGTGGAAAAAGACGCTGCTTTCGAGCGCCGCTTCCAGCCCGTGCTGGTCGGCGAACCCTCGGTCGAAGATGCGATTTCGATTCTGCGCGGTTTGCGCGAACGCTACGAAACTCACCACGGCGTACGCATTACGGACGCTGCGTTAGTCGCCGCCGCACAGTTGTCTGATCGCTACGTCGCCGATCGTTTCTTGCCCGATAAAGCGATTGACCTCATGGACGAAGCTTGCGCCAATGCGCGAGTCGAATTGGATTCGTCGCCGGCGGAAATCGACCAACTCAATCGCCGCTCTTTGCAGCTTGAAGTTGAAGCGACCGCATTGAAACGCGAAACCGATCCCGCCAGTAAAGATCGTCTGGAAAAAGTCCGCACCGATCTGGCACGGGCGAAAGAACAACTCGCGGTACTGAATGCTCGTCACCAAGTCGAAAAAGCGCGCGTCGATGACGGCCGCAAACTGCGTCAGCAATTAGAAGACGCTAAGCTGGCCATTGAGCAGTCGGAACGCGCGTACAATCTGGGAAAAGTCGCCGAATTACGCTACGGCGTGATCCCCGAATTGGAAAAAAAGATCGCCGCTATGGCCAACGATTCCGGCGAAACGCTGGCCAGCGAAACCGTCGGGCCTGAAGCGATTGCCGAAGTTGTCAGCCGTTGGACCGGGATTCCCGCGAACAAACTCACCGAGGGCGATCGTGAACGCTTACTGAAACTGAACGAACGCCTGCATGCGCGGGTGATTGGCCAAGACGAAGCGGTCGATACTGTGGCCGACGCCGTATTGCGCTCACGTGCTGGACTGGCGGATCAAAATCAACCGCTCGGTTCATTCTTATTTCTGGGCCCAACGGGAGTCGGAAAAACCGAATTGGCCAAGGCACTCGCCGCAGAATTGTTCGATGACGAAAAACATTTGGTGCGCATCGACATGTCAGAATACATGGAGAGCCACAGCGTTTCACGTCTGATCGGCGCTCCTCCCGGCTACGTTGGCTATGACGAAGGTGGCCAATTAACCGAAGCCGTACGTCGTCGGCCATATACGGTGGTGCTGTTTGATGAAGTCGAGAAAGCACATTCGAGTGTTTTCAATGCGCTGCTGCAAGTGTTGGACGAAGGGCATCTGACCGATGGTCAAGGACGCACAGTTAACTTCAAAAATACCGTCGTCATTATGACCAGTAATCTTGGTGCCGATGTGTTGCTGAAAGGCGTCACCGCTGGTGGCGAATTTATGGAAGGCACCAAAGAGGAGGTCATGGCCACCGTACGCAATCACTTCCGCCCAGAATTTCTCAATCGTCTGAGCGACATCGTGGTCTTCACTCCGCTTACCCGCACGCAGCTGCGCGGCATTGTCAGTCTGCAAATTGCTCACGTCGCGGCTCGACTGAAAGATCGTAAGATTCATTTAGTGCTGACTGACGATGCTCTTGATCGCATTCTGAAAGAATCGTACGAGCCTCAGTACGGTGCGCGGCCACTGAAGCGCTATCTGGAGCGACAGCTCACGAATGCACTCAGCCGTAAACTGATTGCTGGAGAACTGCCGGATAACAGCACCGTCGTGCTCAAACCTGATAGCGACGTCGGCTTGGAATTAGAGGTCGAACGTAAGACGGCAAGTGAACCCAAGGCCAAAGGCAATCGCGGATAATGCAAAGCTGAAGGGTCGACGCATGCGATTTTACCTGCTTTTAGCGCAAAATCCTCAAGACGTCGTTGTGCAAAACGCCATTGGTCACCACGGCGTTGCCTGAGCGAATTGATGGCGTGCCAGCGCAATCGCTGAAGCGGCCGCCGGCTTCGGTCACGACCAAGCTGGTGGCGGCAACATCCCACACGGACAATTGCGGTTCGACGACGATTTCGGCGCGACCGCTGGCGACCAGCATGTGACCGTATGCATCGCACAAACCGCGCTGAAGCGCGGTGCTGCGATTCAAAACATCAAACGCCGCCGTCATGCCGTTTTTGTGAAACCACGCTGGCGATTCATAGCAAAATAACGCCTCATCAAGTCGGGCGATGGTCGACACCTGAATACGACTGCCGTTGCAATACGCGCCGCCACCAAGTACGGCGTCGTAGCGTTCATTGAGCGCAGGAATTACCACCGCCGCAGCAACGACTCGGTCATTTTCTTCACAAGCAACTAACGTCGCCCACAAAGGCACGCCGCGAACAAAATTACGCGTGCCGTCAATCGGATCGACGATCCATCGCCGACCACTGCCGCCACCACGTTCGCCAGTTTCTTCACCTAACCAAGCGTCGTGCGGAAAGGCCGACAGAATCACGTTTTGACACGCGGCTTCGGCCTCGCGATCAGCCACCGTCACTGGGCTTTCATCCGACTTCCATTCCACACGCAAATCCGGTCGACGAAAATGTTGCAACGCCGCTCGGCCACCAGCCTCGGCAGCGGCCATCGCCACCGCACGTAACTGCAAGAACAACGCTGGAACCGTGCTCATGATCACCTCAGGTGCGCATGCTGGGACCGAACGACCTTCTGCCAAGTTAGTAAGTCATCGATCCGTCGGTACCAAGCGCGTGCCATCCGCACGCGACCCTCAATGCCGTGAACACGATTGCGTCAACGCCATCACAGTGCTATTAAGACGATTAGCATGAGCGGCGAAATCTCCACTGTCCCGAAAGAACTGCCTCAAGGTGCAGAGTTGTTCGGCTACCAAATCGAACGCCTGCTTGGGCGTGGCGGCATGGGGAATGTTTATTTAGCGAAGCAACTGTCGCTGGATCGACAAGTGGCGCTCAAAGTTTTGCATCCACAACGCCTGCGTCATGCGACTGCTGTCGATAGTTTTTTGCGTGAGGCGAAGTCCGCCGGGCAATTGAGTCATGCCAACTTGGTCGCCGTGCATGACGTGTACGTCGATCCCGAGCGCAAGTTGTACTGCTATTCGATGGAGTACGTCCAAGGCATTACGGCGACACGATTAATTCAGAGCCAAGGCGTGCTCAAGCGTTCCCAGGCTCTGCATCTGATTTACCAAGTGGCGAAAGCCATGGGGCACGCCCACCGACACGGGATTGTCCATCGCGACATCAAGCCCGATAATATTTTGGTCATGCAAAACGGTAGCGCGAAACTTCTCGATCTGGGACTGGTGCGCGATCGTATTGAACCATCAAGCGAATCGGGTTCACGTATTCTTTCCGTGGTCGGCACGCCAGAATATTCCGCACCTGAACAACATCGTATTCCCAAGCAGGCCGTACCAGCCAGCGATGTTTACAGCCTCGGCGCAACTTTATTTTTCTTTTTGTTCGGACGTCCACCTTTTAGCGGTGAAACGCTGATTGATCTGATCGTACGCGTCGCCACCGAACAAGTTTCATATCCTGCGAGCGTGCCAGTCGACTGTCGCAAACTTCTGGATCTGATGCTGGCCAAACGTCCAGCCGATCGGCTCTATGATGGTGACGCAGTGGTAGAAGCATTAAAGGTACTTTCAGAAGGACGAATCCCCACCCTTCATCCTGAGCGATTTAGCGATGGTGGCACGACTGACATCGGCGAAGTTGACGAAGAATTTGAAGACGCGGCAACCGAAGGTGACGTTAACACCACGGATGAACGCAGTCGCCCGTTGCCAAAAGATTCTTCGCAAACCAGCGCCCGCCGACCGCCAATTCGTCGCCGTCGTCGTTAATAATAATGATGGTTGTGCACGCAGCATCTTAAGCGCGCTATTCCCCTGAATTAACGCTTCTCAAAAGAACGCGGTCTTCCCAGCACTATTGACGATCGCGACTATCAATAGCGATGGTCACCGGCCCATCATTGATCAACGAAACTTGCATATCGGTGGCAAATACCCCGGTTAGTACCGTCTTACCGAGGTCAGCAGACAACTGCGCGACAAACGCCTCATAAAGCGGAATGGCTTGTTCAGGACGGGCAGCGCGCAGGAACGAAGGTCGATTTCCTTGGCTGGTGCTGGCAAAAAGAGTGAATTGACTGACCACGAGGACTTCGCCTGCGATTTCAATTACAGAGCGATTCATCTTCCCCTGGTCATCAGCGAAGATGCGCAGGCGAGCGATTTTGCCACTCAACCACGCCACGTCGTCGCCGCCATCGACGGCTTCAGTCGCCACAAATACCAAAAGGCCATGACCGATGCGAGCGTGCTCGCTCCCAGCAATTGCCACTGACGCCTGCGTTACCCTTTGAATGACGACTCGCATGCGTCTCAACCTGCTGGTTCACCCCGAAAACAAAAGACCCCCGGCAGAAGCCGAGGGTCTTTCGTTGTGGTGGAGGTAAGGAGATTCGAACTCCTGACCTTCTGCATGCCATGCAGACGCTCTACCAACTGAGCTATACCCCCAACTTCCTGAGCCGTTAACGATCACCGCCAACTGCCCGTCACGACGCGAACGCAGCCCGCGCGGCGAGGGCGGGAAGTTATGGAGCACCCCCAAGCGGGCAAGGACAAAGTCACCGCGCCGAGGCCAACAGTGCCTCCTTTAAGCTCTATCGGTCAACGCTGACTTGTGTCCGCTCTCAGCCGCGGCTATCTTATGTTTGATCATACAATTCTGGAGAACACGGATGCATTTCTACCGCCTGCCCGTCAGCGCTCTGCTGTCGATCGTTCTTTTCGGTAGCTTGATCACCGCAGCAGATCCGGTCACAAACCCATTAGCGAAAGACAAACCGTGGAAGGAAACTTTCGCGATGACGCTCAAAGGCAAAGAACGTACCTACGTGGTGTACCGAGAAAATAGTTACTTATTGGTAAATCCTGATGATCTGACCGACCCTGCTTTCCTGCACAACAAAGACGTGGTGATCGCCGCTAAACTCGGTCGCATCGCACAAGGCACCGTAACCTTTTATAATATGCCAAAAGTCATTGCCACGGGGCCAACTGAATTATGGAGAACCCGGATAGATGGCGATAATCTTTATGTCTTTGGACATTTTACCATTATTGATGGTGTCCAATATTTGAGCCTTGTTGCTGCCGAAAGCGCACCTTCGGACCAGCAGATCATTGATCAAAAAATGGCGACCATTCCAATTGATAACCTGGAAGCTCGCTTGGCTGCTGCCGTCTGGGCACGCGATGCTGGCGTAGTACAAGGCAACCGTGAATTTTGGTTGGTTGCTGCTGATAACATTATTTCACAAGTCGTGGACGACGCCGTAGTGAAAGCAGAAGCCAGTAAAGACGTGGCACTGATTCTCAAAACGATGGTTTGGTGCCAGGATTTACTACACGACATGCCACGCGCAGCACGCATAGGGAGCGCTCCGTGGATTCGTGAAATCGGCGGCGCTGGCGCAGAAGACGTTGCAAAATACATGCGCCGTTGGGACTTAGATTTTTACGCTGGTCAATGGCGACCACGCGGCGAAGCATTAAGCCAAGAATTTCAAGATCGTTTTGCCGCTATCGGCTGGCGTGATGCCGAAGGATATTACAAACTTGGCCGCTGGGCTGAGGCCAACGCAGAAGTTTTGCCACGAGCCCGCGAACTGAGTTATCGGGCGTACCAAGCAGGATTGCGCGCTGACTCGAACCATAATGGCATCCGTCGTGAATTAGGCATGGAAGCCGCCAACGGCGCAAGCTCCGCAAAAGCACAGGGTGAATTCAAAGACTCACTGACGGGCATTTCTATCCCTATTCCTCCAGGATGGAATCGCACCGAGCCCATCAATGGGGATGCCAGCTGGATTGACCCCTCTAGCGACACCGCCTATATTACCGCAAAAATTCTGCGCGATTTGCCAAACTTGGCTGATTTCGGAGCCGTCTGGGCAAGCCAACTCGCATCAGTACAAGGCAAGAGCGAATTCACCAGTGTTCCTGAAGAAAAACTCACCTTCCCAAATGGCCAGGCGCGCCTGATGCGTTATTCTTACCGCGAAGGTCGTTACTTGCGGGTAGCGGCAATGATCCTTGCGATCAATCCGACCAGCACCGCAGCCTTGCGCCTTGATGCCAACGGTGCCGACACCGAGGGCGATACCGTATTCAAACAACTCACGTCGCAGTTCTCACAAATTTCTATCCCGGCAGCAAATGCGGTTCCCAATACCACAGCAACGCCTGACTCAAAAAACGCAACAAAGAGCGATCCCAAAAATGAGCCCAAGGCAGGCACCAAAAAGCCGCTGAGTCCAACAACTCCTCCGCAACGGGCATCAGTTCCAGCTAGTGAAATCGAAAACTGATTAACCGAATTGAGCATATCACGGTGCTCAAGTATCCAAAAAATGGCGCACCCGCCCCTACGTAGTTGCTTCGTGAGGGTCCTTTGGCCTAAAATCACACCGGCATACCAACAAATAAACCCCGGATAGACCGGGGTTTATTTCTGGTAGCGATAGAAGGAATCGAACCTTCGACCTATGGCTTATGAAGCCACCGCTCTAACCGCTGAGCTATATCGCCGTATGCGAGAGGGCGGCACGGTAGAGTGCTGAATGGCAGTGGCAAGGGTCGGGAGCTGAAGGGCTGGGCAGAGCTCGTGTGGTTGAGCGACCCGACCAGCGTTGAACAAGCGTTGAACGAAACAGCCTCGCGTTTCGGACGTTTGTCACGCGTGAGTTCAGGTGTGGTCGGGAGTGTTGTCGTCGCTGACGGTGACGATCCGGTGCGCGGCTGATGCAGCGGAAAATGGCTGATTTTCGCCGGTTATCGAGATCTGGGTTGGCTCAACTGAGGCGGGTTGCTTGGCCAGTTCCGCGTCCAGTTGCTGCTGGGTTTGGAAGGCGGCGAAGCTGGCTTCGAGGTCGGCGGTCCGGTGGAGGACGGCTTCGACGGCGCAGGTTTCTTCGAGTTCGCGGTGGAAGCGCTGTTCGTCGGTTTCGATGACCACGTCTTCGTCCGGCAGATCGAGGTCGAGCTCTTGCTGTTCTGGCTGCGCACCGCGCTCGGGCGGATGCCAGGTAATCAGAGGCAGACGACGGCGGCGTTTTTTGGATTCCTCGACCGGCTCTGGTGGCAGTTCTCCTGGGGTGGGGGCGCGTTCTTGGTCTTCGCGGTAGCGCAACAAGACGTCGCCGAATTGTTCGTGCTGAAGGGCTTCGACCAATCGTTGGCGGGCGCATTCAAGGGTTGCCATCAACACGCCGACGCGACCGCTAACGGTGGTTTCTTGGGCGAACATCGCGCTGAGCTTGGCCTCGCGCGTGGCACGCAAAGCATCGACCAAGGCGTTGATTTTTCGCTCCAGGGGAACGTCATCATTGAGCACCGTGCGTGGGCCAAGACGACTCAGCGAGATCAGTACCTGTTCCCAGGTTTCGTAGAGCAAACCCACGTTGCAATTTTCCAAATCCAGACCGTCGAGTTCAGCGGGATCATCAGGAATAATTTCATGCAATTGGCGAGCGAGACGTTCGTGCTGCGCTTCTTCAAGCCCAGGCAAGAGCTGCGTCGCTTCTTTGAAACGGCGATAGGCCAAGAGCTGGCGAATCAGACCTGAGCGCGGATCAATGATGTCATCATCTTGATTTTCAACGGCATTTTCTGCTGGTTCATCCGGCGGCACCACCAGCCGACTCTTGAGTTCCAGTAACGTTGCCGCCATTAAAATGAAATCGCCGGCGATATCTAAATCGAGGTCTGGCGTCGCCGTTAACATGGCAATGAATTGATCCGCAATTGTCGCCACCGGAATGTCGGCAATGTCGACTTCGGTGCGCCGAACCAAGAACAGTAGAAGATCGAGTGGACCAGAAAAACTGTCGAGGGTCACGTGATAGCCAAGGTCGATCTCAGCAACTGCCGCCGCGCCGGAAGCAGCGCCGTTTTCCGGCACGGCAGCTACCGGTGTATCCAACGTGGCGTGCGGCGAATCGCTCATGGCGGGAGCCTAGATGACTGGTGTCAGACTCAAGCAGACGCCGCGTTTTCGTTCGCGCTCACAGCGCTTTTTGCACATTTTGCGCATTTTGCGCGGCGATGATCATGCGAATACGCGCATGGACCGCTTCAATTACATCTTGCGGCGTACTGGTGCCAGCGGTGATGCCGACGTGTTTTTTCCCCGTAAACCACGCAGGATCCAGCTGCTCTGAACCCTCCAGATGGTGCGCTTCGATACCACGATCGGCGATCAAATCTTTTAGTTTGCGCGTGTTCGCGCTATTCATCCCGCCAATGACAATTCCCAGGTCGATATCTTGTTCGAGCAACGTGCCGATGGCTTGTTGGCGTTCTTTTACGGGCTGGCAAATGGTGTCGCAGAAACGCAAATCTTCGACCCATGGTTGAGCACGAATGGCGGCCAAAACGCGCTGGACCATCTCAGGTCGATTGGTGGTTTGACTGACGACTCCAATGCGGCGATGACCCTGCAACTGCGCAATATCACTTTCGTCGTAGACCACCGCGGCGGCGCGCAGATTACCGACCACGCCACGCACTTCGACGTGACCAGCTTCACCGATCACCACGGGGAAATATCCTTCGCGCTCAAGAAAACGCGCGAGTTTATGCAGACGAATTACCAATGGACAGGTGGCATCGTAAACCGTGAAGCCTTTGTCGCGCAGCATTTGTTTGGTGCCATCGCTGGCGCCATGCGCGGTGATCATCACCGCTTCGGTAGTAATTAAATCGACTTGATCACGCTCGATGATGCGAACGCCATTTGCTTTTAAGCGCTCAGTGGTTTGCGGATTATGCACTAACTGCCCGACGATCGTCAGCCGATCTTTGAACGCCGGATCAAGCGCCATGTCGATGGCGTCTTGCACTCCAAAACAAGTGCCCATGGCTTGAGCGAGGGTGATTTTCATCGGCGTGTCATGGATGATGGATCTACGTTTCAGGGGAAATTGCCCCGTGCCGGCTGGCAGCCGGCGGTCCCAGGGGGGCGCCGACTAATTGCTGAGGCCTGTAAAAAATGCCCCCACTATTGTGCCGTATCCAGCAAGCGTCCCTGAACCTCGGGTTCAGGTGGGAGCCGCCTCTTCCAGGCATGGCCTTTCCGAGCGGTTGGCTCCCTTGGTTATTGAAAGGCCAGGGGGTAGCGACCGGACCTCGAACACAGCAGGGGCATGGATCTTCTACTGTGCTTTAGGTTATGACGCCACCGCGAATTGCTCATGGCTTCGGCAGGTTTCGTCGCTCGTCTGCTCCGTAGCCTGTGCAGTGCCTCATTGGCTGCCAACCCCGCCGACTTTCATCTTCAATCCATAGACACCCTTCGACGCGGTGATGAACAGCAGGTGTTTATCCGCGCCGCCGAAGCAGATGTTGGCGGTCCAGTTTTCTGGGACTTTGATGTGCTGGATTTTTGCGCCGGATTTATCGAACACCGTCACGCCTTGGTTGGTCAGGTAAAGATTGCCCTGATCGTCCAGCGTCATGCCGTCGCTGCCCATCTCGCAAAATAATGTCTTGGCCCCCAGCGAGCCGTCGGCGGCGATGTCGTAGCGATAGGTCTTGCTGGCTTTGATATCAGCGACGTAGAGCAGCTTGCCGTCGGCTGAGCCAATGATGCCGTTGGGCTGTTGCAGATCGTCGATCACCCGCACCGGTGTGGTGGTGCCTTTCGCGACGCGGTAAACGCCCTGCACGCTTTGCTCCGATGGGCCGCGCTTCCACCAGTCGCGTTTATAGAACGGATCACTGAAATACAGCGCGCCATCCGGATGCACCCACACATCGTTGGGCGCGTTGAGCAACTTGCCGTCGTAGATGCTGAACAACGGCGTGGCCTGCTTGGTCTTCACGTCGATCGACCACATCTCGTTTTTTTCGTCCGCGCAGGCAATGAGTTGCCCTTCGCCATCGAAGCACAGGCCGTTCGAACGACCCGCCGGTTTCATGAAGGTCTCCAGCTTGCCGTCGACCGTCCAGATCATGATGCGATCGTTCGGTTGATCGGTGAAATAGATATTGCCCACGGCATCCGTCGCCGGGCCTTCGGTGAAGGAAAACTCGCCGGAGAGTTTCTCTAACTGCGCTCCTGGCGCGATGATGGTGCTGGTGGAGAAATCCTGCGCTGACAGCGATGCTGTCAGCAGGGAAAGACCGGCGATGGCCGGGATGAGGTGGGAGAAAAATGGGCGGTTGGACATGGGAAATCCGCAAGTGAATAGATGCGTCGGGCTACGCTCATCACGTTTCAACATAGGGTTCAGGGGGCGAGCGAAACGGGTTTGGTAAACAAGAAAAGTGAGCGTGGCCCGCTCCCGTGCAACGGCTGGTTATGCAGGTGCCCGGAGTTACCTAGGAGGACTGTTATTGGGATCTTGGACAGCGCCATTTTCCAATTCTGCATGTAGCAGTATTCGCTGCTGCGACTTTGAAAACGTGAAAGGCTTAGAAGTTTTGTGTATTCTTGGCGCATCGAATTTGATCACCCATTCCCCATCTAACAAAGTGGATTCCGAAACAAAGGAATTGCGACCCCATTTTAATTGATATTTACCGCCACTAACTTTACATAAGTAGATATCCAGAGAAGTTGGTATTGGAATTCCCGTGTCTGAACCCAGGAGGCCAAGAGCTATGTCTACCGCAATGATAAAAGTATAGTCGCCAATGGTTTTGCTAACGGATTGACGATCTGGGCTGGATTCTATTTGATTTACAATTGCACTCTCTTCTAAAGTAAATGTAACAATAACAGGGTTGTCATACCGCGTCATCCGGTCGTTTTCACAGCCAGACATGAACGCGATGATTAAAGTTGCTGTAAATATACTTTTATAATTACGCATGGTCTTCCATTTGTCTAACATGGTATAGGTATCGTTACCAAAACATCTCATAGTGCCGCTGCATGTCCAGACACGCTCCGACGACTGCACTCAAGCTCAACCTGACGCCGAATGACTCAGCGCCTGCTCTGGATCACCACCCGCCACCACCGCCAACATCGGCGCGCCGTAACGAGCGGCTTTGCGTTCGCCAATTCCTTTGAGTCCGATCAGTGCC
>JAYVSL010000270.1:0-5346 GCA_043775355.1 Planctomycetota bacterium | reverse complement strand
TCAGACGAAAGAAAGCCGGGTGGTCGGTGAAATACTTGGAAAACATCCTGGGCGACATTTGTGGAATTTACAGGGAAAAGTGATGCGAACGCCCTGATGTTCTACCCGGCACTCGAAGTGCCGGGCTATTTTCGCGTCGTCCCGCTGGGACGGTATCTAGGACGGAATCTGGAACAGAATGCGGCGGTTTGCGTTCTCATATAGCCGCACGCGTTTCGAGCACGAGCAGCGTTAGCCGTACGCTTAATATTTCCGCTTATCACGCAAATGGCGCAGCGCTTCGTGCAAGCCGCGATCTTTATCTGGCGCATCGGGAACCGTTGGTTCGGAGGTTTTTTTCGCATTTGCTGAAGCCGTAGTTGCGGTGTTTTTCGCGGCGGAAGACGTTGGCGATGTGACCGCTGGTGTAACGCTTCGGCGTGGCCAGCGTGGTAGGCTGATCTGCCAGCGACGGACGGCGATTTCGCTGATCAGGAAAAGAATGATGAGCGCCAGAATCAGCGGTGCGATGGGTCGCACTTCGCCTGGGCTGGGTGGCAGGGCGTACAGTTGGGTGAGGTCGCTGCGCACGGCGCCGCCGCTCAAACGGGCTAGGCCGCTGAGTACGTCTGTGCCGCGCGTGCGGCCGAAGCGGGGTTCGGCTTCTGGCGCATACGGCAGGCACAGTGCTGGGCCCAGCAGGGCGCGTCCGGCGAGATCAATCGCGGGCAGCATGGTGCGCTGGTCATCTAAGCGTACCACGGCTTCCCACACGCCGTTTTCGATCGGTTGCAGAATCGGCGCGGTGGCATCTTCGACGGCGTTATCGACGGTCAGCGATAGCGTCGGCGCACTTGCTGGCCATTCATCGCGGCGACTTGGATCCAGTTCGAGGCGCAGCGTGGCCGAGCGTCCGGCTCTGGTCGCGGTGAGACGGCCTGGGGCTTCGCGATCGTCGCCACCGGCGGCCCAGCGAACTAAGCCGGACAGCAGCGGTCCGTATCCAGGCCACGAAATAAAAGCCTGCGATTTCGCATCGTCGCAGTCGAGCGTCACCGCCGCCGAACGGCCGGTGCCGATGCGCCAGGTTGCCACGACCGGCGCGATCGGATCGCCTTGGCCAAGGGCCAGCACGGTGGCTCGCTCGCGGGCGTAGGTCAGATTGTAGCCGCCTGCTGCTGGCCACGGCGCAGCGAGTTCCGGCGCGTTGCCTAATTCTAGATTCAACGCGCTTTGCGGCGTCATCGGCGCGGGTCCATCAATCCACGCGCTGCGTGCGACCAAGACGGTTTCTTGCGCGAACAAGCGTGGAATATCTTCAGGAGCTTCGGCAAAATTCATCCGCCCTCCGCCTAGCCGTGCGACATCTTTCAGCAGCTCCGCGTCGCTGTCATTCGCGGTGCCCATGCCGATCACCGACACGGTGACTCCGGCGGCTTTCAAATCAGCCAGCAAGGACACGTAGTCACCGGGTTGCTCCGCATCGCTGGCGTCGGCAAACAACACGATGTGACGGGTGCCGCTGCCGGTTTTGAGTACCGACACGGCGGCGGCGGCAAGCGCTTCGTAAACATAAATTCCGCCACCACCGGGCTGCATGCCCAAGACTTGCTTGACCATCGCGCTGCGATTTTCCACTCGCGACATGGGAATGATGGTGGACGCGGCGGAGTCGACCGCGAAGACCGCAACTTGGTCACGCGGACCAAGCAATTCGATGACGGCTGCGGCACCTTCGGCGGCGAGGTCGAGTTTAATTTTTCCACCACCTGCGGGTGCCTGCATCGAACCAGAGACATCGATAGCGATCGCAATAGAGCAGGCCAATTTGCGATGTTCATCGCGCAGTTCCAAGGTCACTGGCAATACGCGTTCGACCGGACTTTTGCGATACCCACCAGCGCCGAATGAACGTCGTCCGCCAGTCATGACCAAGCCGCCGCCAAGATTTTCTACCCACCGACTCACCGCCGCGAGACCGGCGGCTCCCAAGCGATCGGCGGGAACTTCATCGAGCACCAACGCGCTGCACGCCGCCAGATCAGCCAGCGACAGCGGACCTTCGGCGCGCGTGGTGACGGCGATTCCGGCGGCGCGCAATGCGCGGGCGATATTGCCATCGCTGCCATCTCCGCCGACCACCAAAACGCGTTCGCCGCCTTCGACCCGCAGAGCGGCGCGCGCGCGATTGTTCAGTGGCAGACGATCGCTGCTGGGTGAACTGGCGTCGTTCAATACTTCTTCGACTAAAGAGACGGCATAATTCGCCACCAATGCACCGGCCTGTTGCTCCACCAGAGTGCGCATCGAGGACAGCGCTGCGGCACGCTTCACAGGATCGGCCATCTGATTGAGAGCTTCTTGTCCTTGTGGGGTCCGCAGAATTTTCTCGGCTTGGTTTAAGATCTGCTGTGGATCGCCGCCGAGTTTCGTGGCGATGCCAGCCAACGCTGATGATCCAGCAATTTTTCGTAAACGAGCTAAGAGCACGCCAGCATCCAGATGCGTACTATTAAATCCGAGTGCGCCTTCCAGTTCGACGGTGTAGGTCGCTAAGCCAGGTTGGCTTGGTCGATCGGCAAACGACACCGTGACCGGCTGTAACGGCGGCAAATCGACATGGCCTTGAGCAAGCACGCGGGTGCCTCGACTGATGCGCCATTGGCGACTGCCAGCGGCGTCGCTGATAAAACGGATGCCACCGATAAAACTTTCACCCAAACGTAATTGCTGCGGCAATTCAACATCAAGAATCGCGGCATCGGGTAATTCAGCGCGCGTCACTGGCAATACATCCAGCATGATTCCCTGCGCTGCCAGCCGCGCTCCGGCGCGACGCGGATCAAGGCCGGTGAATTCTCCGTCGGAATGAACCAGCACTCGCGCGCTGCGTCCCGGTGGAATCAGTCCAGCCGCGCGTTCAAGCGCATCGCCTAATTCACTGCCGCTGTCCGGTACTGGAGCTTCGCTCAGCTTGGGTATGCCTGCGGCTTGCGGGCCTTGTACGACGGCGGCGCGTGCTCCGAAGGCGACCACCGCCAAGCGGTCGCCTGGGCGTCGTTGCTCAGCCGCTAAGCGCATGAATTCATCGTGGCGCTGACGTTCGGCCTCTGGCATGGATGACGAGCGATCGAGCACCAACACCACGTCGGCACCACCTCGGCCATACGCCAATTCAGGTCCGCTGATCGCCAGCACGATCAGCAACAACACCATTGCGCGCCACCAACGTCCGTGTCCGTGGCGTCCCCAGGTCCACCACGCCAAGGCCGCTGGCAGCAACAGCGCCGCCGCCCACGGATAGGTAAATGCGACCAGCGGCATCATGCGGTGAACTCACTGCGACTAAGGGCATGAAAAAAATAAAAAGGCAGGATTGAACAAGAGGAACGGAGGAACGGAGGAAGGCGGGAGAGCTTTTCGGTGAGGCTGACCTGTTGTTGTTTTTCTTCTCCGTTGCTCCGTTCCTCTTGTTCAATCAGTTTCTCTGGCTTTGTGAGGCAGATGAATGTGATCATGGATGATAAAAGGTCGTAAAAATGCATGATCATGCTCGTTCTTCGCGTGGAAAGCTGAACCACGCGGTGAGTGCCATCAGCGCCATCAACACCAGCGGTACAATATGTTCGAGGGGGCCGCGTTGGCGTTCGACGCTGCTGCGGCCGGTGTTGCCTGGGTCGTGGATGCCAGTGAATGCTTGCGTCAGATCGGCCTGACGTGGATCGAGCGCGACGGCGTTGATGGTGGTCCAGCTTTTTTCTTCTTCGCCATCGCGCAGCAACAGGCGATGGAGTCCGGCGCGCTCAAGCCCAGGGATCAGAATTTCGCCATCGGCATCGGCGCGCAGAACGGCTCGGCCGAGATCAGGATCGATCAGCACGGCTTCACGCATGCCAGGCGGTAGCGGAAAACGGACGCTGGCTCCAAGGGCAATATTCGGATCGCGTGGGCCAGGTAGTGCCGCCGCGCGCGCGCTGACGAGGTTGGCCCACAACACCGGCCACGCGCTGTGTCGCGTTACCGTAGATAGCGATACATCACATGAAATGACGATGCGCCGATCGCGACCACGGCGAGTTCCACCGATCAGTCCGGTGTCGCCCGCGAGCAATAATGATTCGTAGTCGCGGGGTATGGCACCGCCGCCGCTCCACAGCACGCCAGTGCAGTCAAGATCAGCAAGTATGGGATCGCCACTTCGAGTGAGAAACGGACCCAACACGGGCTTGGCGGAACCGGCGGTTATGTGCACATGCCAACTGCCTTGCGGGGGTTGAGCATCGTCGGCACTGATCATCAGATGCGCCGGTTGACCACGGGGCACTTCGATCGCGCCGCTGACAGCGGTAAGCGCCTTACGCACTGGCGCGGCGATCAGTTCGGGTAAATCAATCTGCACAGTGACGTGGCGCGCGGTGGGTCGCAGCAAGGTCACGGCATCATCATTGATGAAAGAATCTTCACCCAGCAAACGCAGGCTAAGGCTGGCGCCTTCTTCCAGTCCAGGCCCAACCGCGATGGTGATGGCGAGGGGTTTTTCTGCGCTCATATCGACGGTTTGTTGGCTGAGCGTCGCGCCACTCGCGTTGCTCAGCGTCAAAGTGCGTTTGCTATTTCCGCCATGGGCAAGCAAGCGCACAGCCAGACGTTCGCCTTGGCTATCGCGCAGCCAACGCGCATCGGCCAGGCCGCTGGTTAGCAGCGGTTGACCACTGGCGATGGCGCCCAGCGCTTTCGGCAGGCCTGCGGGAATGCGGTCAGAAACCATTGAAATCTGCGCACCGCTGCCGCCCAGTTCGATCGCCAGCGCGATAGCTTCATCCAGTTCATGCCACGAGCGATCAGCGCGCCAAGCATCCAGCGCGGCGCGGACTGCGGTGGGTCGGGCTCCAGGTCCGGCGAGCAAACGCGGAGGTGTTCCGCTAGCGATGAGCGTGACGCGATCATCGCGCTGAAGCATGGCGATCGCTTCGAGGGCAGCCGTGCGCGCGCGTGACTCCGCCGTCACTCCATCCACGTCGCGGGCTTGTAGGCGCAAACGTGAATCAAGCACCAATACCAAATGCCGAGCTTGATCACGGTCGGTAAAATGCGGATCGCTGAGGTACCAAGCGCAGGCGATGACTGCCAGCAATTCGCACAACAAACTGAGCGTCCGTCGCAGTCGGCTGCGCGTGCGACCGGACGCCGGAACCTGTTTGGGTTGGCCATAAAGAAACAAGCCTGAAACCGCACGCGGACGAAACCGCCGACGAAAAAAATGAATGCCGATGATCACCGGCAACGCCAGTAAAGCGAGCAGACCGAAAGGATTGCCGAGGATCATGGCGACCGCGCCTCCAGCACGCTGCACTTGACCATCGCTGC
>JAYVSL010000269.1:0-8853 GCA_043775355.1 Planctomycetota bacterium | reverse complement strand
TCCGATCGGCACACAGGCATGCTCACCAAATCACCGTGAAAATCGACACACCGTTTCAAGATCGTTAACCAAGACTCCACTATTGCGGGGGGACATCAGCGCGGGCCTGACGTGGATGGTCCGACCAATGCCTGTGAGCTCGGCGTCCTAAGTCTGATGGCTCAATTTCGCAGGTCTGCGGGCCGCAGTTATTATCACGACTATTATCACGACTATTATCACGACAAATGCGGGCAGCGCCCGCGAACAACAATCCCCCAAGAGCGCCTGCGCGCACGAGCGGGGACCAGGCCCGATTGCGCGCAGCGCGATACGCCGACGAAGTCGGTGTCAGGCCGAAGGCCTGCGGGTCGCAGCTATTTCGCTTGTTGCCAACAAATTGATCCCTGATTGCCGTCTTCATCGACGAAGACGTAAATCACGCCGCCATCGCCTAATTTGAAATCAATTAAATCGGAAGTCAGGCGATGATGGAAACGCTGCGGACGACCCATCAACATGTCCATGTCGAGCGGCGCATTCGCCCACAACGGATAACCGCCGACTTTTGAGCAGTCGCAACCTAAAGTATCGACGAGATCTACCCAGGCGTCCGATGCCGCCATGTCGAGGCCGGTCGCATCAACATCAAGGTCGACCGGTTCCTCAATGTCGTCACCGTAAGCGACCTTCATGCCCTTCCAGTCCCCAGGACAGACGCCGTGAATGACGGAAAGAAAGACTTCTGACGCCGGTGCGATCACCACCGCGTTGTCACCTTTGTGCGGCAAATTATCGAACGACTCATGCGGATCGGAGCGATCCATGAAACTCAAAACCAACAAATCGCTGTCATCCACCAGCGGCAGCGCCGACACTAAAGCCATGGTTTTTCCCGTGCGTTGGCCACGCGGATGTTTGACACCACGTTTAACGTGGCCACCGATTTGACCAATGGCGAGCGATGAGTTGGAAGCGCGGATGAGCGGGCGGCTGATCATGATAACCTCAGGGTGAGCGGCGGAGTCTATGCGAATGATGATGGCCGCAAACGATTACGAAGGGTCGTGCATGCTGACGTTAAATCATGCTCATCGCACACGCATCACTACGCTCATCAACATGACGATGACAGATGATGAGCGCAGAAGAATGCATGACACGGTGAGGCGCATTGTTGAGTTTGCGCAAAAATAATTTGCGGTTTATTGAAATGGTGTGTATGTTCCTCACAGTAATCATTAACCCCCCAAGGAGAGCATTCAATGCCCGTCGCGAAAAAAACCAAGGCCGCTAAACCAGCCAAAGTTGTCAAAGTTGCCAAAGTCAAAGTTGCCAAAGTCAAAAAAACCGTAGTGAAAAAGGTCGCCAAAAAGGCGGTCAAGGTTGCTAAGAAAGCCACCAAGAAAACTGCGAAAAAGAAGTAGTCGTTCCCGGCCAACAAAACGCCTCGCGCGCTCTGTCGGCCGGTGATCACATCACGAACGGAAGAGCTTAACTTTTCTACCGTGATCTTCTTACGAGAGCGCCGCGCACTCCGCGGCGCTCTTCCCGTAAAAAAAAAATATCAACAATCTACGTTCCGATTTTCTTCACCTACCTTCGTCTCGCTGAGATGAACACGGTCATGAAAACGGGGTCGAGGAGGAAACTCCAACACCTCCCGAGACGACTGAGCTAGGCAAGCCCAGTCCGAGGAAAGGAGCTACGCCTTTGTACCTGCGGGTGTCCCTTACGGACCGCTGTAACCTGCGCTGTCTCTATTGTCTTCCCGAGCACGCACAGTTCGCGTCGACGCGCGCCACCAGTGGCGAGCTGCGGCGTCTTATGGCCATAATTTGGGCCACAGCAAAAGTTACCAAAATACGCTTAACCGGCGGCGAACCAACGCTTTGTGACGATCTCCCTGAGTTCGTTTCTTGTGCACGTTCCTTAGTTGATGTGGTCGGCTTGACCACCAACGGCGTGTTGCTCGAACCCATGCTGCCAGCTTTAAAAACAGCCGGACTTAATCGCCTCAACATCTCGCTCGACGCGCTTGACGCAGACGCTTTTCGCCGCTTCGCGCGCCGTGATGGACTTGATCGCGTGGTGTCAGCGATTCGCGCTGCCCGACGTTTCGAATTTCATCCACTCAAAATCAATGCCGTGGCAATGCCCGCTACGGACTACGCCGCAATGGTGCGTTTCGCCGCCTGGGAAAGTGTCCATGTTCGTTTCATTGAGCTGATGGCGATTGGCGAAGCACGTCCATTCCAAGCACAGTCGTATGTCTCTGCTGACATGATGCGCCAACGGATTTTCGATGCCGGCATTCGCTTGAGCGAACGTCGTGAGCGAGACGAACCGACCTCGCGCGTGTGGGCGATTGACGATCACGATCTGAGCGAATGTTCGGTTGGTTTTATTACCACCGTCAGCCAACCATTCTGCGCCACCTGTGATCGTCTGCGACTGTCATCACAAGGAAGATTGTTCACCTGCTTGATGGATAATCATGGCCACGATCTGCTGACTCCGCTGCGCGCTGATGATGAAGACGCCGTGCGCGCCATCATAATTGCTGCGGTGGCAGGCAAACGTCCGCCAGCGAGTTTCGTCCGACATGAGAACATGGCTGCGATCGGAGGATAACGTGCCCGAGGTTCTCATTCACTATTTTGCCCAGGTGCGTGATCGCTTGGGACGTGAACACGAGCGCATCACTTTCCCGTTCAGCGTTGACGCGCCGATGGTTTTGGCCGCCGTCCGCGCCCAACATCCGCTGCATGCTGGGCTGATTGATCGCTGTCGCGTGGCCGTCGATTTACAATTCATCACGACCGCCGTCGCCCTCAGTGAAAATAGCGAAATAGCGCTGATTCCCCCGGTAAGTGGCGGATAAATGCACTCTCGCACTGGCATCATTGATGGCCCATTGCCGCCTTTTTTGCTGACCCCTGTCGGGTTGTGCAACGCTGAACACGGTGCGCTTACCAGCTTCATCGGAGTGGTACGCAACCATCACCAAGATCGCGGCGTCACGCATCTGATCTACGACTGCTACCGAGCGATGGCAGAGAAAATGCTCGCCGACTTAGTCGCTGAAACCACGTCGCGCTTCGACCACAAACTCATCGCGACGGTCTATCACGCCATCGGTCGCTTAGATCCCGGCGAAGCTTCGGTCGCTATTCATGTCGCCTCAGCACACCGCGTCGCGGCATTCGATGCGTGCCGTCATGTCATCGAGCGCATCAAAGAAGATCTACCGGTGTGGAAGCAAGAATTCTACGACGACGGCACGTCGCTGTGGCTGAAAGGCTCATAAATGCGACTGACACCATGATACGAAAAAAATATAGGACTGAACAGGAGTGCGCAGAGGCGCAGAGAAGAAGGATGGCCAGATTCAACAGAAGAACGTGGTTTTTCCCATGCGCGGATCTTCAGATTGGCTCTGCGTCTCCGCGTCATCCTGTTAAATCTGCCTTTCCAGACCATCGCTTCGTGCTGTTTCCTGGCCTCGGCGGTGATGCGCGCATGTACGGTGAATTGGCCGCGCGCGTTGGCCCGATCGTCGTGCCACCGTGGTTACCGCCTGAACCTTCCAGCAACGGCCGTGATCTTCGCGCCTATGCCCAGCGTTATGTCGATCAGCGACTGGTACGTCCAGGCGATTGGCTCGGCGGCAGTTCTTTCGGCGGCATGCTCGCTCAGGAAATCGCGGGGCTGATTCCCGTGCGCGGTTTGCTGTTGATGGGGACGTGTCGCTCAGCTGCGGGCGTATCGTTCGGATTACGCCAGCTTGCACCGCTGATGAAAATCATGCCTATGCCCGACCATGGCGCGCACGTATTGGCCTGGCCCTTGGCGCTCAAATTCGGCGTCACTCGGCCCGCTCATCGCCAACTGTTAGCCGCGTTGATCGACGACGCTGATCCACGCTTCCTACGCTGGGCCAGCCAAGTCGCCGCCGCCTGGCCTGGCATAAAAGAGCCTGGCATAAAAGAGCCTGGCACGAAAGCCCTGTCTTTACCGCTGTTTCAGATCCATGGCAGCCGCGACCACCTGATGCCCGTCGAACGCAGTGGCGCCGAAACGATCGTTCACGGCGCCGGTCACTTGTTGGCGCTGACGCACGCACCGCAGGTTGCGACCTGGATGCTGAACGCACTCAAAGCCACCGTTTGAAATCACGGACGACTCGATGCCAGCACGCAAACAACTCACTCATCTCAACGCCAGCAACCAAGTCCACATGGTCGACGTCGGCGACAAAACCGTGACCGAACGCTGCGCGAGCGCTCAAGCCATCGTCATGCTTCCCACAGCGTGCTGCGCAGTGCTCACCGCCGGTGGCGCAACGCGCAAAGGCAATGTCTTCGAAGTCGCTCGTCTCGCTGGCATCATGGCGGCGAAACGCACCAGCGAGCTCATTCCGCTGTGTCACCAGATTCCATTAGCCGGCGTCTCGATTGAATTGGTGTTGAAGGGAAAACGTCTGTTCATCACCACCACCGTTCGCTGCCGTGGCCAAACCGGAGTTGAGATGGAGGCACTTACCGCAGCATCAATCAGTGCGCTGACGGTCTACGACATGCTCAAGGCCATCAGTCATGAGGTGGTCATCGGATCGATTGAGCTACTCACGAAAGACGGCGGTCGCAGCGGACTGATCGATCGTCGAGGGCGTAAAAAATAAAAATAAACGCAGCTTTTACTGCGCTTATTCGCTATTTCGCTGGCGCTGCCGCTGGCGCTGCCGCTGGCTTTGGCTGCATGTATTTCGCCGGCACCTGCGCACCCAGGCCAGACTTTACCGACGCAGCGTCATAGAATGCCTTCGCGCTTGCCATTTGTTCAGTGAGTTTCTTCGCACGATCTTCCGACTGCGGATGGGTGCTCATGAATGCTGGGCCGCTGCTACCGAGGGCGGCGAAGCGCACCCAGAAACGTGCTGCTTCTTCCGGTTCATAACCAGCCTTGGCCATATAATCGAGGCCCATCGAATCCGCTTCCAATTCGTGTCCACGACTGAACGGCAACACCAAACCAACCTGCGTCAACCCACCAGCGGCAGCCAGCGCCATGGTCGAGGTGCTGTCACTATAACCTTTGGCCTTGAGCACTTCACCCAAGCCGGTTTGCACACCGCTCAGGACCACGCCCTGACTCATGCGCTTGCCACCATGGCGGGCGACCGCGTGACCGATCTCGTGACCCATGACGGCGGCGAGCGCGGCCTCGTTCTGACAATACGCAAGAATACCGGTGTAAACCGCGACTTTTCCACCAGGCAGACAAAACGCATTCACCGTATCGCTTTCCAGCAAAGTAAATTCCCAGGCAAATTTGTCGCCGTCAGGAACCACCGCGGCCAAGCGCTTGCCAACTCGTTCGACCATCGCGACGGCATCTTTATCCGTACAGCGTTTCTCGCTCGCGAGCACTTCTTTATACGAAGTAACTCCCATCTGCCCTTCTTCCTCAGCCGAATAAATATTCACTTTATCGGCATAACGCTGGAGGTCAGCGCACGAGCTAAAGCTCACGGCCACCGCCACAGTAAGCGTAAGGGAAACAAGAGAGGCGACGATGCGCATGATTAACTCCGTGTGCTGGGCAGGCGGTGTAATCACTCACGGGAGGACGACAAGCGTCAGCGAGCGCGTACCCCCCCACCAAGCTCGTCAGCCTTCATCATCGGTAGGCGGCGTTTCACCGCGCCAGCGCGCCAAGCGATCAAACAGCGAACGCCGCGAAATTCCCAAGGCATCTGCTGCCGCCTGTTTATTACCGGCGAACTTATCGATGACCGCCTGCACATGACAGCGTTCAACTTCATCCAACGTCATGCCGATGTTCGTTGCCGCGTTGGCCGTGACCGCATGAGTCGGCGCCTGAATGGCCACCGATTCTGGGCGGCGAGCTGCTGTTCCTAATTCTGGCAGACAGCGACGCACCGCGCTCTCGTCAAGAACATCTCCACCGTTGAGAACCACCAGACGCTCAACGATATTCACCAACTCGCGGACGTTCCCAGGCCAGCGATATGACGTCAGCACGGCTAATCCGTCAGTAGCTAACTTGGGTTTGACGCCCAATTCTTTACCAAAAACACTCAGATAGTGCTGAATGATTCCCGGCAGATCGCCATCACGCTCACGCAGCGCCGGCAAAATGACCGGAATGACATTCAGACGATAATAAAGATCTTCGCGGAAGCGCCCGCGTTTCACTTCACCCATCAGATCACGATTGGTGGTGGCGATAATACGCACATCCACTTTGATCGGCTTAGAACTGCCGACTCGTTCAAATTCGCGCTCTTCCAAAACGCGCAGCATCTTGGCCTGTAAATCCGCACTGATTTCACTGATTTCATCTAGGAACAACGTCCCGCCGTCAGCCAATTCAAAACGTCCCTGATGCTGTTCGGTCGCGCCGGTGAACGAGCCTTTTTCGTGACCGAATAATTCGCTGGTCAGCAAGGTCTCGGTCAAAGCCGCACAATTTACTTTGACGAAAGGACCGCTGGCGCGCGGTGATTGCTCATGCAGTGCGCGCGCGACCAGTTCTTTACCGGTGCCGCTTTCGCCTTGCACCAACACCGTCGCTGATGATTTCGCTGCCCGCGCGATGGTCGCTAACACGGCGCTCATGATCGGGCTGCTACCCAACAAACTGCGCGCTTGGTGACGATCGCGGGATTCTTTATCGAGCGTGCGCAACACTTTGACTTCACGCACCAAACTCTGTCGTTCATTCAGCCGCAGAAGCAAGGCTTCGACCTGTTCGACGCCAAATGGTTTCATCAAATAATCGTAGGCGCCCTGACGCATGGATTCGACCGCGCTCTCGACCGAGGCAAATGCCGTCATCATGACGATGGGCATGTCAGGCCATTTTTCTTTGGCCTTCAGTAACAGTTTAAGTCCGCCCATGCCCGGCATGCGAATATCTGAGATCAATAAGTCGGCGGGTTCGGCCTCCATCGCTTTGAGCGCATGAAAGCCATCCTTGGCGGTGCGCACGGTGATGCCGAAACGCGGCAGCATTTCGGCGAGCAATTCACGATTAAGAATTTCATCGTCAGCAACCACCGCTGTGGTGATAGATGACGTGTTCGCTGAAGATGTACTCGGCATGCTCGTGCTCCACGCGCTGTCCTACTTGGCGGTCTCCACCCATACAACCACGTCTAGGTTCGGCGGCGTTATGGCGAGCTCCAGCGTACTATCGGCGTCAGCCTTGACCTCACGACGAGAACGCTCCTCACCACTGAGCATATCGAGATAATGCACACGATAGTTCGCGCCGGCTTTCATCCCACCCAACTGACCAGCAAGCTCCTGAGTTAATTGCGGACGCGCGTTGCCCTCCACCACATGGGCGTACCACGTATCGCTACGAATCTGCGGCCAAATCAGGGCCTGCGTCGAGCTTTGCCAACCGATCATGCGCAGTGGTGAACCGCGATTCGGTATCAGCGGCGATAGTTCGCGATCGCGCCAATTCACCTTCGGCAAGATGCGCCCCAGCCCGCGATAGGTCGACCATAATCCTTGAGGCTCAATATAGACGTCCCACCACCACGACATGCTGGTGCCATAGCCGCCCAACAAAAAGCCCGCCCACGCTTGCTGACGCAACAACAAGCCACTGGTATCGAGTTGATTTCCACGATTGTCTTCATTGGTGCCCTGGTACCCGACTTCGCTAAAGCAAAATGGTTTGCCCACCTGGTTGCCGCGTTCGGCATCTGGCTGCAACATGCCAATACCATCACGCGTCGCGGCTTTCCGCAGCCCAAAGCGATCGGTCCATTCCACGACATACGAATGGACTTGGCCAAGATCGATGCTTGGTAATGTCGCCAATCCGCCCCAATCATCACCCGACCAACTCGCCGTCACCAAGCGATGATCAACATCGAGTAATTTCAGCGTCTTCGCCGCAGCCTCAGCCCATTGCAGAGCCGACTCACGAATCGGCTGAGCTAAATCAATTTCATTAAATAATTCCCACGCCGCGATGGTGTCGTCAGCGCCCCAACGAGCGAGAATATAACACAAACGACGGCGATATTGCTCTGGCGGATTGCTCGCCAGAAAATTCTTTGCGCGCTCCGGATACGTCGCGCCATAAGGAAAGAATTTACCCAGGCCCATGTCGTGATGATTATCGAGCACCATCGTCACCATGAGGCCATGTTTGCGCGCCAGATCCAAGATGCGATCCAGCAGCCACGCTTGATCGAGTCGATACGCATCCGCTTGCTCGCCTTCGATCTGACCGCACCAACTGGCACACCACAGCCGCACATGCGTGCCGCCTTCTTTGGCTAAGGCAGCAAAGCAACGCTCGAATTTTCCCAGCTGATCTGGCGTCACCGACCAACCCACGTTCGGACCAATCGGAATAAAAATAGTACCATCACGAAACGCCAATAAACGCGGATTATCGTTGCTTATCTGCAACATTCCCAGCGGACGCTGCGCTTTGGACTCGCCAACCGTCAAGCTACCGCGCGCCAGTTCTTTCCCTTCGGCACTGCGCAAAACCCACGGATGGCTACCCGCCATCCGCGCAGTGTGGCGAACATATAATACCGGCGTGCCGGTCGGCTGCGGCGCAGCCTCGCCCACACTTGGAGCATAAGGACGATAGAGAAAAGCTCGACGTTCCCACGCGCGACCACTCGGCGAGGTCACCGTCAAAACGGGTGCGCTCTCCACATCGGTGACCAACCACGCCGCCGGAGCCCCACGAATTTCCCAGGTCACCAGCGCATCTGCCGTTGGATTCGACGTGAGCTGAACGACTTGCACATCGTCCTGCGCTAGAGCCGGAAGCGCGCCGAATACGCTGACGACCAAGAATAAACAGAGA
>JAYVSL010000268.1:0-7812 GCA_043775355.1 Planctomycetota bacterium | reverse complement strand
CTACCGTATCCGGCAATGAGCCCTTGGATGTCAGCGGCGCGACACTTTATTTCTTCGCCTTACGCGGCCTTTTGGCAACTTTACCGTTCCGGGGCACTTCGAGGATTTTCATGCGATCAGCAGAGAAGGAACGACGTGCTTGGGACAGATGGCACCAGCCGTGCAGCATCAGACCGGAAGAGGTCGTGGCATACCCATAGGGCGTGATCGTCCGTGTGCTGACCTGGTTCTTGGCGTCGGTATAGCGAATGCTCACGGGTTTGGCGGCAGCAACCCAGGTAGGTAAGTTGAGGAATGCGACCGGCAAACGCGCAGGGCAGGAACAACGCGCGCTCCAGGGAATCGCTTTCGGTGTGAGACGAGTACGTGCGTAGGTAAAATATTGCCGCACAGCGTCTGCATCCGGCAGGGCGCGATGAGCACTGCCTACCCGGCGCAGTCGATGGTGGTTGATCAGCGTCTGGAGTTTGTTGTCCGCCGTCTCGGCCAAGGCCTTGGCCATCTGACAGGTATCCATCACCGGGAAGGTGGGTAACGGCAATCCAGCGTGCTGAAATTCCCAGGTCAGAATATCGCAATCGTATGGGGCATTGTGGGCGATGAGCGTGGTGTTAGCTGGCAACCAGGCGAGGAATGCCGCTAACGCCTGGGCAGTGGATGGTTGTGTAGCCAACATCTGATCGGTGATGCCATGCACCGCACTGGCGTCCGCTGGCACCGGCATGCCGGGATTCACCAATTGTTTAAACGAACTGATCACGGCTCCGCTGTCATCGAACGCGATGGCAGCGAGGTCGAGCAGCCGCGAACCCGGCTCTATGCCAGTGGTTTCGGTATCGAAGGCGACCCAGGTGGTCATGTCAGTACCTCGACGACATCATCAGCGTCGAGCCGGTCGAGGTACCAACGCTTGAGCGCCGCTACCCCGCCCATCCTGGTCGCATGATCACCGTCGCCGGTGGGCGGCGTGAAATGGAAGAATGATGGACTGCCGACCACGATGAGCTTGGTGCGCGGCCGGGTGATGGCGACATTGAAGCGACGCGGGCAATGGCTGAAGGTCCATTGCCGGGCGAGGTGCTCGGGGTCTGAGCCGGTGAGCGACACCAGGATGCAGTCGCGTTCCTGCCCCTGGATGCGCTCGACGGTATCGCAGAGCAGGTCTCCAAGATGTTTGGCTGCTCGGTCGCGCAGAATTTTTGGCAGCTCAGCCACGGCGCGCGCGGTGGCCGCATGTACCGCTAGGTTCTGATGACGATTGGCGCAGACGATGGCCAAGCCGTCAGCCTTGTCGCCTAGGCCGCGACCAAGCCAATGGGCGGCAAGGCAGCCAACCACGGTGGCTTCTGCGGCGTTGACGTCCGTACCAGTGTCCGTGGGGACGCTGACGAATCGCACCGGATAGGCGGGGTCCAGGCAGGCTGCCAGCCAGGCGGGGTTCGCTGGAGGGGGTGATTCGACTGGTGTTTTTATTGTCGCTGCGGCCGCGCCTTGTTCGGAGAACAGGCCCGCGCCGTAGAACAGCCTGCTGGGACTGGCGCAAATCGCTGAGTTCATGCGGAAG
This sequence comes from Planctomycetota bacterium, assembly GCA_043775355.1. Classification (GTDB taxonomy): domain Bacteria; phylum Planctomycetota; class UBA11346; order UBA11346; family UBA11346; genus BOG-1363. Next base: position 6,248 of record JAYVSL010000268.1, on the reverse strand, counting down.
GTACGGTCGAGCATGATCGCCGTGCTGGCATACGCCTCGATGAGCTGATCGAACACGCTGGGCGCAAACGTCGGAGCCGTTTGTGCCACTGGCGGTAGCTGGCGATGATCGCCCACCACGATACAGCGCGCGCCGTGCAGCATCGCCATTAGGCTGTGCGGCAGACTCATCTGGCTGGCTTCGTCGATAACCACGACGTCAAACCACGTGGTTGCCAACGGCAACGTCGCCTCGCCCCAGCCCGCCGCGTAGGAATCCAGGTAGTCACTGGTCGGTATGGGCGACCCATCGTCTGGCGGAACCGGGCGTTCCGATGCCGTGATGATTGCCTTGGCCCAGGGTTTGGCGGCGGAAAATACGGTCATGCCATAGATGCCGGGAACCGTAAACTTGGGCAGATCTGCAATTGATTCGACGCCATCGATGGGAGCGGCGCCACTTTTACCGATGCGGAAACAAGGAATGCGCGCGTTGCGTTTTAGGACTGCCAACAGGACATTCTCGATGGCCGCATGACTGAAGCAGGTGATCAGGACGCGCTGTCCGTCAGCAACCAGTCGCTCAAGAATCGCTGCGATCAGGTGTGTCTTCCCGGTGCCGGGTGGTCCTTGAATAACGGTCATCTCATCGTGCAGGGCACGGTGAAGCGCTTGTCGTTGGCGTGGGGTCAAATGTTTGTCTGCGACCGTGCCGTCCAGGCCAGTCGTTGCCTTACCGCTCAACCACCGCTTCCACCGTTTGGCGATCGCATGCCCGGTGTCAAAACCAGCGCATATCGCAGCCGGCCGTGAACTGAGTGGATCCCAGGGATTGGGCAGGGTGTCCAGACACCATGTCGTCTTGGCGTCGAGTGCGACCTTTACGTCAACCGTCAGTCGCAGGCCATCCGGACTCCGATCGACGATGCGGGCCTTCGGCGCACTCCAGGTCATCGCCGTTCCCAGATCGATGGGTTCATCTTCGGGATGGATGAAGGGTGCATCCCCGATGCGCAGTTTGCTGACATTATCCCGACAGGTGAGTTGGGTCATCTTTGCTGCGTGACCAGCGACACGCAGCCCCGTGATGGTACCGCCGGAATCAAGGCGTTCATCCAGGGACATGGCGACGCGTTCGGCGCCCTCGCGGAATTGCGTGCGGTATTCGGCCCGCACCCAGGCGACCAGTTCCAGCGCGGTGGGAAGATCGTACCTCATGTCGACTTTCCAGAACGGCGCTTCGGTTGATTCGGCGTATGCGGATTGATCGGAGGTGGAGTAGCTCCCGGCGGATCAATGCCCTTGGTGGCGCCAGCCACGACGGCGGCCAGATAACGGAACACCGCATCCGAGGCACGCAGATCGTCACCGTTGTACCATTCGATGAGGTGGCGCCACACCGGCTCGCCACTGCGACGCCAGCGGTCATGCCAGACGATGCTCATAGCCGCAGAGGCTGCGAGCAGGTCGGCCTCGCTCGTCAGTTCCAGGTCCTGCTTGGCGTGATTCAGTTCGATGATCGCCGCCTCGGCCGATTTCTTACTCTCCCCGACAGCGGTCAGACCCGCGGCGCATGCGGCAAACGTCGGAATGGTCAGCCACGCATGACCGGTGCCGGTGCCGCCGGGCGTAGGCAGGGTTTCCAAACCCGGAGCGACCTGCTTGATCGAATATCCACTGAAGGGCAGCCACAGACTGGCCGTGATGAGCCGGTAGAGATCAAGCATGCGCGCACACAGGGCTTCGACGCGATCAGCGGTGGGACTCTTGGCTGGACCCGGATAGCGCGCGGCTAACAGACGGAGATGTGTGGGCTCATAGTGCGCGTAGTGCACGATCACCACGCTGGGATGCTTGACGATGAGCGCTTCCATGGCTTTCAGAAATGCCATGAACGCGGCCTCTTCGCCAGCCGCATCCGCAGTTGGCGCCCAGATGAAGTGCACGTCGTCCGGCTTGTGCTTGGGCCGATGCACTTGGTAACCGAACAGGTACTCGATTCCGGCAAAGGGATCGGACTCCATATCGAAATGCACGATCACCGCATTTGCAGCGAAGGGCTTTAGCGGCTGTGATTGAGCGGTGCTCTCCTCGGTCAGCGATCCGGCGATGACCGCTAGGTCGGTTGCCGCTGCATCGCGCCAACGTGGCCGACCGCTGCAACAGACCTGGGCTTGAATACGCTGCTTTTCCAGTCCACTTCGCGTGGCACCGGGACCAGCGGCGGCAAACAGGGTGGTATCTGACAGCACGGCCAGATCGGTGACGGTGCGCACACCATTCCGGTAGAGGCCACGTCGCACCGGCAAGCGCATGCCCGGAAGTGCGGCGAGATCGCAGGCTTTCAGATCGTCGACGAGGAGGCCCTCGCGTTCGGCCCAAACGGAAGCGAGCGGGGTGTCGTAGCCACTGGTCGACACCAGATCGTGGGGAAGGGCGGTGACGATGGACCAGTATTCCTCGCGCACGAACAGTTCAGCGATGGGCAAGGCTTCGGCGATGAGAAAAGGCTCCCATGGCGGCTTGGCACCATCCAGCGGGCGTGGCACGACATAGCCGGTCGTTGGCTGAATACCTTGGATCTCCTCCAGCAACCACGAGTAGAACGCCACCTGCAGTCGCGCTGGTAGCTTGGACGTGCGTGCACTCTTGATGTCGGCGACTTCGTAGTGCCACGATCCAAAGCAGCTGGGCCGAGTGTCATCGTCAACGCGACGCAGAAGATCTGGTTCGCCCCAGAAGAGTGGCATGCCGGGAAGTTTCCAGCGTTCCTGGATGTCCTTGCTCAACGCGGAAATCCGTTTCCCCATCCGTAAAAACCCACCGCTGATCAAGCGGTCGCCACGTGTCATGGCCGCGAGCGTCAACGCGATTTGCTGCTCTTTGCCCAAGTCGTCTGCCTGCGAACCAATGATGGTGATGCCGGCCTTGGCCTTTTTTAAGCCCGACACCACCTCTTCTTCGTGCTCGGTGCCGATGCGACTGGCGAGTCGCATCGACAGGTCTTCAATCACGACCAGATCCTTCTCCAGCCCCAGTCGCACGCGATAGTCGAGACACGTCTCAAGCGGGTCACGATGCGCGAAGTGGGCGGTCAGGGTGCCGCCTTTAATTGAGATGCGTGTGGTCATGAATCCTTCGGATGACGGGTTGAAGGCAGGTGACCTTGCGAGCGAGCGCGGCACGCCGTCATGGTGACAAGCCTCGTGTTGTGAGACAGGCGTCCACTGCCTCCACCAGCACCCGTGGATGATAGAGGCCGTTTTTGGCCCAAGGACCAGCCGGATTGCAGGTCATCACGGTATTGAGCCAAGCCTCAGGAATGGCCGAGGCGCCATCACGTGCCCCGAGCAGCGCACCGACAATCGCGCCGTTGGTATCGGCATCACCGCCGCGATTAACGGTGTCGATAAGCCCACTGCGCAGATCCTGGGCATGCAACATCTGCCAGAACGCCAAGCGAAACGCCACCCGCACGAAGCCGGACATGCTGCTGGTGATTCCCAGGCGGTAACGGGCCTGGTCGTTGTGTGTCAGATCACGCAGTGGTCGCGGCCATGCGTCCGGCAGAGAGTCCTCGTCGTTCAACCACGGATCACTGCACGCGGCGGCATCCAAATCCGCGAGCAAGTCCGCTTCGGCTGCTTCCCAGCGAGCGGCAGCATCAGCGCCCAGATCAACTATGGTCTGCGTCTGGTGCGCGGCCGAACTTACGGCTATACGAGCTTCAAACATGACCCCTCCGCCACCCCGACCATTGACGCACGCGGCAATCGCCTGGGTGAATGCCACGTTGGCCAAAATGCAGCGCGGGTCTGCGTGGGTGATCGCAGCGTCAGCAATCGCCCAGGCAGTACGTGGCGCCTGATCCCAAATCAGCGCACCAATGGGCGCCGCCCGCATCAGTGCCCCGTTCCCCGCGGCGTTTCTGCCACCGGCCCGCCAAGCACTCACGCCAGAGGTCTGTGGATCGCCGTGCTGGGCATAGGTGCGTAGCGATGACGACGTCTGGTTGCCGATATCGAAGGCGTGACCGCGCCACGCAACGTAGGCATCAGCCAACGCGGTCAGAGCTTCGCGGGTCGGAGCCGCGTGACCGTGCTGCTTCACCGTGCTCGCTAAACAGGTCGCCATCTGGGTGTCGTCAGTGATCTGACCAGGCTTCAGGCGAAATGGTCCACCGCCGATGATGTCGATATGCGGACCACGAATCATCGGTCGCCACGGCTGATTCGGTGGACGGCTAAACTCCAACGTGGTGCCAAGGGCATCGCCCACCGCCATGCCCAACAGCGCGCCTCGCATCCGATTCCCTAGTTCGTTTTCGGGTGCTGTTTTCGGCTCGCGTGTTGGTGCGGAAACGACTGGCTGCTTGACCGGTTCAAGTTTTACGCTGCGCGCCGGCCATTCCGTGACCATGCGAATTTGGGCAGCGGTCTGCGGGCTCTCCTGCTTGCGCAGAAGCGCATCGTGGTTGCGGGCAAACGTGATCTGGGCCAGTGCTGCTTTGATCGGCATGCCTTGCTCGCGCATCCAACAGCCAGCGACCGTGCCGGTGCGGCCGTGGCCGCCCCAGCAATGGACATAGACGACACCGTCGGCCGCGGTGATGGCGTCCAGAATCTCTCGCATGGCGGCCGGCGTGGTGGTGCCCATGTCGCGAATGGGGTGCCGCGACCACGTGACGACCAAATTGCGTTCATGCGCGAGAGCCAGCAAGCGGTCGTTATAGGGAGCAAACCGTGTTCCGCCGCGCCCGCGTTCATCGGCTTCCTGTAAACAGATCACCCGCCGCACTCCCGCAGCAAGTAAGGCGATCAGCTTACGGTCGGCTTCTGCGGGATCGAGATCGCCTGGGTAGCAGCCACCGAGGATGGCTCCGGGATGGATCCACCACGTGCGAGGAAACGGCAAGGCAGGAGTGTTGTTCATGACCGCGATCCTAGCAGTGAAAATGCGACTGCGTGCAATCCCGATGACACTCAGGGATTATCCGCCGACCTGCACGACGATTGGGGATAGCGACGGTGAACGAGCCCAATTCATGTGGGCGCTGGATAGTTGGCCGCCATGCGAGCGATCTCGGTATGCAACCAAGTGACCAGGACCGGCGGGGCTTCAGCGACCACGCTGGACCCATATTGTAGCAACCAGTGTTTCACCGCATCAAGCCCACTGGTGTTGAACTCCACCACCGCTCCACCATCAGACAGATCCACCCAGGTCAGGTTGGTGCCCAGATTCCGTTGGCGCAGATGCGGCACGCCCTGCACGCTAATTCGCAATCTCACCCGTCCACGCTGCTGTTTTCCGGCGATGCCCTTGAAGGCTCCGAGCAACTGCGAACGAACCTCGGCATCGAGTCCACTGGGAATCTTGGGCAATCTGTCCCTGCGCTTCAGATGACGGACACGCGACAGCTTGTAACGCTTGATGAAGCGCTCGGCACTGTCCCATGCCCACAGGTACGGTTCGCCTTCGACCAGGACGATGCGCACGGGTTGCACCACGGCCTCATGCGGAGGTTTGTCGAGCGGACCGTACATCATCACCAGTCCCTGACCGCAGCGGATGGCACGCAGAATCTCCAGCGTATGCTGCGGATCATAGGGCTGCGGCGCAGCCTGACTGACCACTAAAATGTCGGGGATACGCGGATCCTTAGTCGATAACCCCAGGCGTCCCAGAACCCGATCGATAGCTCCGGCCAGCGGTCCGGCATCGGTGACATCAGCGGCGGTCCCAGGTGCGATTGGAAGAGCAAGTTGCGCACGCGCCGTGACGAGGGCGAGCGCTTCCTGTTCAGTCAGAAATAGCAGATGTCCGGATACCGGAATAAGATCCTCGGCACCGTTGATGCGGTAGAACAACCGGTGATGACGGAATTCGCGGGGCGGCTCAGCATCAAGCGCAGAGCGAGGAATCCGCTCAATGACATTGGCACCGAAGTGTTCAAGAATCCACGCGAGGTCGGCCTTGATCCGCCGTTCTTCGACAACCTGAAGGCCGAGTTCACGCAGGCGTTTCTGCAAGCGCCCAATCAGGACCTCCGCCGGCAGCGGTTGATCTCGAAGGAGGTCGATGATCAACGGCACACGCAGCATGCGCATGTGGTTAGTGCTGGGAGTGGCGTTGCCCATAACAGTTGTAACTAGACTACGACAGCAAATCGTGTCTAGCGACAATTAGGTTTGCCGGTCAGCGACAATTAGATTTGCCGGTTTTGTAAATGTCTTTTGCGGGTAAGCGGCGGCTGTCGGTGCAGTTTTC
>JAYVSL010000267.1:0-1827 GCA_043775355.1 Planctomycetota bacterium | reverse complement strand
CACCGTGGCTTGGTGGTCGTACCGATTTGGTCTGTACGTCTCTTATTGGTGTTCCTGGTCGGCATCGTTTTATTTCTGACGGATAATGTTGGTTTCGGCCTGACCGCAGCGACACCGTTATTTGTCGGCCTGCTGTGGAGTAAATTATTGGAGCTCAAAGCGCGACGAGATTTTCTCGTCGCTGGGATGTTGTGTTATTTTCTGGTCGCCGTGTTGCTCTTCGATCGTCAGTCGTTGTTTACCTGTCTGTACGCCGTCGCGACCTTAACCGCGATCACCATCGCGGTGGTAAGTTATCATCTCAATAGTAGCGCACCGCGCAGCTTTTCTTTGGGTCTCCGCCTGCTCGTGCAAGGCCTTCCGTTAGCTGCCGCATTGTTCGTGTTATTCCCTCGTTTGCAGGTGAATTTTCCTAATTTTGGCGGTCAAGCGACGTCAGGATTTTCTGATCGACTGACCCCTGGTGACGTTGCGCGCATGGCTCTGAGCGATCAAGTCGTGATGCGCGTAGAGTTTCCTAATGGTGATCGTCCGACCGAAGATCAGCTGTACTGGCGTGGCTTAGTCTTGAGCGAAACCAATGGCTCGACCTGGAACGTCGGACGAGAAACGCCGCTCTACGCTACGGTTCCTAAAATAAAAAATTCCCGTCTGCCAACCGTCGTGCAAGACATCACGCTGCAACCGATCAATCAACGCTGGCTGTTTGCTCTCGATATTGCTGAACAAGTTCCAGAGCCACTTCGCTTAGCGCTTAATCGTAGTGTGATTCGCAAACAAGCGCCGACGCAGATTCTTACCTATCGCGTAACCTCACGCATCGGCGAATTGCCGAATGATCGCGACCCCAACAGCAGTGCGCTTCCACGGGTCATTGATCCGCGAATTCGACAACTGGCACTGGAATGGCGCGATGGTGGCGGCCATGAACGAGACATCGCCGAACGCGGGCGAGCGTGGTTCAAGGATCAGGGATTCACCTATTCGTTGTCTCCAGGCACCATGGATGGCGACGCCGCTGCCGAATTTCTTTTTGGCAAGCGCAGTGGTTTTTGCGCGCATTTCGCCACGGCCTATGCGCTGGTGCTACGCGTCGCCGGAATTCCTGCCCGAGTGGTCGTCGGATTTCGCGGTGGCGAGTACAATTCGTATGGAGATTTTTTGTTAGTGAGAATGAATCATGCACATGCATGGTGCGAAGTTTTTTATGAAGGCGGTTGGCATCGCGTTGATCCCACGTCCGGGATTCCCCTCGCCCCAGGCGAAACTCAGCCAGCGGCGCAACGCATAGCGAGCGGCAATGTGTTGACCAATTCCGAGCATGGTCCGTCATGGATGCCCGCATGGATCCGTGGCCCATACACCAGCATCAATCAATGGCTCGCCGTCGTGGATGCCAAATGGGAAACCAACGTCATTGGGTTGGACGGACCACGACAAGACGAATGGCTTGAGCGCTATGGACTCCAGAGCATCGGCAAATGGTTTTTACTTGGTTTGAGCGCCCTCGCTTTGGGTTTGATGGTGCTGTCCTTTATGTGGTGGTCGCGCAGGCGCCCCAACCGTCAGCAGGTGGACCCGTTGGTTGAGGCCTATGCCGGGTTCTGCGAGCGGCTTGCCGGCCTCGGCGTCGTTCGCCTGCCAAGTGAGGGACCACGCGATTTTACCGCGCGGGCCGCACAGACCTTACCGACCATGGCTGAGTCCATTCGTGCCGTGGGAGCCACGTACGAACAATTACGTTACGGTCCAACATCGGCCGAGCCCGCAGCGATAGCGAAGCTGCGTGGGCTCATTCGCGCGTTGCCCAGGCATGCGCCCGCCGTT
>JAYVSL010000266.1:0-7392 GCA_043775355.1 Planctomycetota bacterium | reverse complement strand
GGAACGAACGCGGCGAAAAAGGCGGAAGACATTATTGAGCGCTATCGTTGAAGTTTAGCTGAGTGCCACCTCAGTCGAGAACCCATGCCGTAACGTATTACGCTAATAGCATCTGTGTGCCTTGTGCGATGGATGCCGAGAAGCCGCAGTAAGAATCCATATTTCACCGCGAAGGCGCAAAGTCGCGAAGGAAATGCAGAGGCTTCAATCTAAATCCAAGTGATCAAGGCTTTTGCTAAACGAGTGATTTTATTATACTGTAAGTCCGTTGCGCTCTTGGTGACTAAGCCGTCAAATGTTTTTCTAACGCGTTTTCTAGGTTGATCTTTTTACTAACAGTTTGGCTGGTTTAACCATGTTGAACCCGGTGGATGTCCACCGGGTTCAACGTTATCAGCTGGGTGATTTTAGGTGGTCAGTGATTAGCGGATTAAGCCCGCCAATTCCTGAAGCATGCTGTCGGTGGTTTGAATGACCTTGGCATTGACCTGGAAACCGCGCTGGGCGGTGATGAGGCGAGTGAATTCGCTGGCGATATCGACATTACTACCTTCCAGCACGCCTGGCGTGAGCGTGCCTGAACCAGCGGTGCCAGGTTCGCGAATAATTGGATCGCCTGAGTTCGATGATACTTTCCATAAATTGCCGCCAGTATTGGTGAGACCGGCCGGGTTAGAAAATACGGCAATTTGAATTTGGTAGAGCGGCAAACTTTTTCCGTTTGAGTACAGGCCGACGATGTTGCCATTCGGCTGCACGGACATGGTCTGTAATTCACCGTTGGCATTACCATCCTGATTGATGGCGGCACCGGTTGATGCGGTACCAAAGCCGGTCAATCCCGTGGTGGAATTCGCCTGTCCCAGATTCATTGAGATGGTTGCGGTACCCGTGGTGGCCCAGTTGACTTGAATAGAATCATCAATCGGCGTACCGACATAAATATTGCTATCAGCTAAGGCCGTACCGTGAACTGTTCCACCTAAATTTGCTGAGCCAAGGAAACGCCCTTTTTCGTCGAATTGGATTCCCGTCACCAGATCGTCGATCACCGCGCCATCTTCCGGTTTTATATTGATCATCATATCCCAGGCATTGTAGCGATCAGTATTATTCCCGTTGGTCACGGAACGAGTCCCGGTACGCAGGCATCGAGTTTCCAGGATGTGCGAACCACCATTTTTATCATAAACCTGAATGGAGCTTGCCACAAAGTTCGGAGCGAAGCGCATGCGGTACCAATTATTCGTGGCATTGGTCGCTTTTTCATATTGCCATGCATTGACGTCGACGGTGCTGCCTTCCTGGAACATATCAGGGATACCGTCAACATTGAGATCAGCCGTAAGATTACTCGAATTAGAATCGTTCACCAAGTTGGTAGACCAGGTAATGGGCGAGGCGATGACCTTATTGCCAGAAAATTCGTAGGTCACCACATCACCGGCCTTCACATGCGGATAGCTGGAGAGACTCAGCGTGGTCGGTCCCGCCAAGGTGCCTGCCGGCACTAGGCTGCCGACTTCTTGACCATTAACCTTGATGGCGATTTTGAGTGAGCCGCTACCGCCACCATAGACCCCAGCGGGCACGACAAATGATGGTTGAATAAGACCAGCCTCGCCAGCTTGAATAGTGCGACTGCCGGCCATGCGACCGACACCACTACCAGCATAGGTGACGCCGACAGAATCGTTAAGTCCGTGCGTTTGAGTCGAATAACTGATGCCAGCGATTACCGCTCCAGTGAGCGTATATCCGACGACATCGCCGCCCTTGGTGTTGACGAAGCTACCAAGAGAAACGGTGTCACCAGCGGTATAGCTACCGGCCGGAACGGTAATCGTGCCAGAAGTAATGCCATTTACTTGCACGGTAATAATCATGGGTGTTGCAGTAACCACGGTTGGCAAAACAAAGGTTGGATCAATCGCACCAGCTTGTGCTCCGCTGATGATCGCCGTTGGCGTCACGCTGGGTGAGGCAATCGGACCGCCACCCAGCCCAGCGATCGGCGTAGTCGCTGCATTAAAGGCATTGGTACCACTGATAGGATCGCGCTCGCCAATGAACATCGAGAATCCCGTGCCAGAACCAATACCTTCTGCGCTGAGCGTACCATTACTGAGACGAACCAAACCGAAACTATCATTACCTTGGGTGAGCACCCGATTGAGATTGTTCATCAAGGTATTGACGTCATCAGTCCACGGATTGACGGTGAATTCACCGGCATAGGCGTCGCCATTGGGTTTGGTGCCAAAGACGTGGAGCAAGCGATTCGGGCTTGCTGGCGCGGTGAAAGGAGTGAGTCCCGTGCTGGTATTAAAAGATGAGAGCGTGCTGAGTATCGTGGTTTCGGTTGCTACTGATGACCGACCACTGGCATCGACTGCCAACAAGGGGAACGCTGACGTTAATTTTTGCCCTTGGAACGCGCCGGCCTTGGTTGAGAGATTTCCTTGAAAAGTAATGTTTTGCGTTGCCGCCGCGTCCATCGCACGGTTGTTGGTCAGATCGATAGGAACTAAATTACCAAGAGTTGTACCACTGATGTCGGTTTGCTTACCAACGACCTTCAAACCAGTACCGAGGTCAACAAGATTATCAGAACTATCGAGACCGAAATTGCCGACACGGGTAAAGAACTGATCGACGATATTATTCGTGGAGTCGATTTTTCCGACTTCGAAGAAACCTTCGCCTTGCACAGCAAGGTCAAAGGTGCGTCCCGTGGTCTGTAGCGCACCTTCGCGCATGTCGACGTTTATCGAGGCCGTTTGCACACCAAGACCGACTTGGTTGGGGTTACGGCCACCAACCGTCGATGCTGGTGCTGAACCGGCAAACGAAGTTTGCTGCAGGGAATTTGAAAAACTTATGGTACTCGATTTGAAACCCGAGGTACTGATGTTGGCCAAGTTATTGGCAACGGTGTCAAGGATCAGTTGGTGATTGACCATTCCCGAAACGCCGCTGGAGAGTGAACGTTGCATGGTGTTTTCTCGTGTTTGAAGTGGTGGTGTAAGGCTGTGGGAGAAAGGCTAAGTTATTTGATCAACGCTCGCGTCGTGCCAATGGGCTTAGGCGAGAGCATTGACCTCAGACAGACTGACGCGTCCACCCAGGGGCGCGCTCGTACGTGAGGCGGTAACGGTTTCGTTACGTATCCCATCGATGTTGAAACGTGGTTCATCGGCACGCGAACGGCGATTGTTGCTGGAATCAGGGTCTTGCTGTTGTTGTTGCTGGTTTTGACCATCAGCAAACGAACGTTGAAATTGCGTTTGATCACTCATCGAAAGTTCGCGAATCGGTGCGTCGCTCGCCCGAAGATCCTGACGCATCGACGGCAAAAATCGTTCGAGCGCTAAGCGAACACCGTCATCTTCGGCATGCAATTTTGCCGTCAGCACGCCCATTCTTTCAATGACTTCGATTTTGACCGTACCGAGTTCTGGTGGTGTCAGGCGCATCACCAGAACGCGATCGCCATTCGGCATGTTCTGGATCAATGCTTTTGAAACTTGATGTGAGAGTGCTTTCTCCATCGCGTTGCCGTTGTCAGCCAAGGTGTTTTGCGCCAAGACGGTGTCGCTCATTGGGCGAGTTGCAGCTACCTGAGACGTCGGGCCGGGTTGAAGCGGGACGAGTGAAGAGTCGTTCGATAATTTCGCTTCAAGCGGCAGTGATTTCTCGCTCGCTTGATCTTGTTTTTTCTCGCCGATGGCAGCAGCGATAGCGTTCATGCCGGTGGCTTGGGTCGCCGGTGTGGCGGAGTTGATTGGCGCAATCGTTGGTAGCGCGGTGGTGGCTCCTGTTACGGGCGCATCATCCGATGACGATGCTGGCAGCGCGGCTTTTGCCGCTGGCAGCGCAGGTTTGCTCACCATGTCATTTGCAAAAACGGGCAGCATGACCGCGCTCGGATCGTTGTCATTGGCGCTTGGGCTCGTCGCGCTGACATGGAGCTGAGCATCGTCAGCCGTGGCTGAAGGTGCTGCTTGTTTCGGTCCGCGAACTGCGGCCAAGGCATTTGGAAGCACACGGGAAACTTCAACGGAAGCGTCAGTAGGTTTTATGGTTTGGTTCGTGATGTCAGCAGCTGGGACTGCGACGGGCTTATCGGTTTGAACGGCGGCTGGCTTTGCGGTGGTTTGAGTCAACACATGCAGCGCGGTGGCAGCATCCGTATCCAATGCAGCTGCGGAGGTGACTTCGCTCGTCTTGGCATTCGTGGCCGAAACAGGTGTGGCTGACGTGCTGGTGGTTGCTGCGATCTCGTTAGCGAGTTGTTTCTGCGACATGTCAGAATCAGCGTCATTTGCTGATTCTACGGCAGTGGTGGCAAGTGGGATGCCAAGATCGCCAAGGGACAGCGGATTGACGGGAACGCTGGTGGAATCAATCGGCGTCGCATCAACGACAGGCAGATCGTCAGAGGTGGTCGTTTTGTCGGCAGAAGACGGAGCATCATCGGAGGGCCGTTCGCGCGCTTTCGCCGGTGCTTGATCTGATGCCTCAGCAGGTTTCGCCACGGGCTCCGGGTCTTTACTTGCACGATCGGCTCGATCGTCAGGGGCCGACTTCTGCTTCAGCGTTTCAGCGAAGTTTGTGTTATCGCCGCGATTTGCCGTTTGTACTTGGACTTGGTTCTCTTGCGGGGCCGGAGCCGGAAGTGAACGAATTTCGATGTGAGGCACAGTGCGCATAACGATCCTCCGATCGCCTAACGCACATGCCTTGCCAATTGATAACAGAGCGAACGCGGGCCTTGACTTATTGCCTGCCAGTACGCTGACGGTCGCGAACGGCTACTCGGTAGCTATCGATTCTGACAAACTCTTAGAGCTGGCAAGGCTGACCGCTTGGCCATTTTTCACCCGGGGATCATCGGCGGGTAGTAACAATAATTGGAAACTTTCACGTGTGCCAAGACGTATGGTGCATGGGCCAGCGTTCAGATCGACTTTCTGTGGTTCACGCATGGGCTCGCCGTTAAAGAACGTGCCGTTGGTCGAAAGATCTTGAATATGAGCGCTAAAATCAGCGATTTGAACCTTCAGATGGCGACGACTGACAGTATTGAAGTCGTGATCGCTGTCGCGTTGGGCAGGTGGGGTCTTGAGATAAGCCGTGGTGCGTCTCAGACTGATGTCGCATGAACGACTACGGCCGACGACGACGTCGATTAAGCGCTGTAAAACAAAACATTCACCGTCGACCATACCGGCGGTACCAAGCAGAACAGGAATCAGATCCGTCATGAAGACTCCGAAAGCGTCCAGTGAGCGTAAACAGCTAAGGCGTCTTTACTCCGTTACTAGCCCTAATGCAATCCCACCGTTGACCGTGATACGCCGCCGCCTGCCTGGGAGCCCCTCATGATTGCTTTGCTCCGCACGATTATCGAACACGGCGGCTTCACCGTGGTCTGTATCGCCCTCATCTCGGTGGCTTCTATGACTTTGGTTATTGAGCGTACGTGGCGTCTGTGGCCATTACGTAAACGGTTTCAGGCGATCCGGGAACGTTGTCACGACACCATGCTGCGCAACGGCATGCGCGCGGCCATCGCAGAGCTGACCGAGGACAATCCCATGGCTCGCGTCTTGCGTAGTGGGCTAGAGATGCATGAGCGCAGCGGTGACACCATTCGTGCTGCAGCGCTGGGTGCGGCTCAGCGCGAGGTGTCTCAGATGGAGCGTGGCCTGGGCTTGATCCAGACCTCGGCGCAGATTGCTCCGTGGTTGGGTTTGCTCGGAACCGTCGCGGGTTTGATGGACATCTTTAAAAGCGTTGGAGATCAAGCCAACGTCACGCACGCGGTGGCGGCGAATGGTATCTCGCAGGCATTGGCATGTACCATCGCCGGTCTTGCCGTGGCGATTGGCGCTTATGTCGCCTATCAAATATTATCAGGTTTATCCTCGCGTTTGATCGATGAATTAGAAAATGCAGCCACCGACTTGCCTGTTTACGCAGCCGGAGCAAAGGCTTAACCATGGCACTTCGTAGGCGCCATGGCGGTCAGCGAACCACGCTCGATTTTACCTCGTTGGTCGACATCGCTTTGGTCTTGGTGGTGTATTTTGTGCTCGCTAGCCAGGCCGCGCAAAGTCGCGATCTACCAGTGTCGTTGCCGCAAGCAGGCACCGGCGCTAAACCGGCGGCAAATACGCTCGATGTGGTCATCGATGCGGGCGGCGCGTTGAGCTGCAAAGGTAAAAGCGTAGAAATCGCGCAATTGAAGTCATGGGTTCAGGGTCAGCCGAAGGTCACTTTATTGGCGGACAAACAGGCTCGTCACGGCCGCGTGGTCGAAGTGGTTGACGCGCTGAGGAAGCTAGGTGTGCAAGAAATTTATTACGCAACTGCGGCTGGGGTAGAGGAATGGTGAATGCTGTTTCGTTGTTCGCCATATGCCGGTTCGTCAACAATCATGTCCAGTGGTTTGGCGTGCATGCTGGTTTCATAGGTAGTGGTGCACAGTGAATCTTCGTGAGGTAAGCTATCGTCGTCCGGTGGTCATCGATTTCTGGGCTTTCGATCATTCGTACTTTCGGATCACGCCATCATGAAAATAGACCTCGTCACGTTGTTCCCCGACTCCTGCGAGGCTTACCTCGACAGCAGCATTGTTGGGCGCGCTCGTCGACGCGGATTGATCGACATCGCCACGGTCGATCCACGCGCATGGGCCGGTGGCCGTCATCGCAAAGTCGATGACCGTCCCTTCGGCGGTGGTCCAGGGATGGTTATGATGGCGCCACCTATCGCCAACTGCCTTGACCACCTGATGGTGCAAAGCGCAAAACCCAAACTACTGATGACCTCACCGCAGGGGCGCAAGCTTGATCAGCCGCGTATTCGCGATTTGTCGACGCAAGCCCATCTGATTGTTTTGTGCGGACACTACGAAGGCATCGATGAACGCATTGTTGAACTCTACCAACCAGAATTATTTTCCATTGGCGATCTCGTCATCAGCGGCGGCGAATTAGCAGCGTTGGTGTTAGTTGATGCGGTCACCCGTCTGCAATCAGGCGCGCTCGGCAATGTTGAAAGCGCAGTCGCAGACAGCTTCACCGTCAGTGATGAATTCGATCATCCCAGTTACACTCGCCCACGCGAATTTCGCGACCTTGAGGTGCCCGACGCGTTAATGTCAGGCGATCACGCGGCGATTGAACGCTGGCGTAGCGAAGAAAGAAAACGTCGCACGGCAGCGGACCGCTGAGTACGGCGATCTTCGGCCAGCTTCTATTCAGCTTCTATTTAGCTTCTATTTAGCATCACTACTGTCCGGTTAAGAAATTTTTTTTGCGACAAAGACACGTAATTTTCCATTAAATAACATCGCTCACCCCTGAATCGATTTCAATTGAGAAT
>JAYVSL010000265.1:0-8549 GCA_043775355.1 Planctomycetota bacterium | reverse complement strand
ACCATCGCTGGAATACGGATCCAGAGCGACGTCGGTAATGACGATCAAAGTCGGCAAGGCTAATTTCAATGCTCGTACGCTGCGCTGGAGCAAGCCAGTTGCGTTAAGGCTCTCTTCGGCACGCGGCGATTTCAGAGCGTCGTCAAGACGAGGGAATAGCGCCACTGCCGGGATGCCGAGTTCGAACGCGGTGCGCGCAACTTCGACCAACCGGGCAATTCCTAAACGCGCGCATCCGGGCATTGAGGCGATGGGCGTCTCAATATCGCCCTCTTGCACAAACAACGGTAAAACCAAGTGCTGCGGCGTCAGATGGGTTTCACGAATGAGCGCACGAATGCCAACCGAAGCGCGATTACGACGTGGGCGAATGAGCATATGTTGGCGTCACTAAAGATCAGTCATGGAGTGATGAACGAGCACTTTCCTGGTCATCTGATATTTGCTTTACGGAATAACCGGCGGCTTCGGGGCGGGCGCTGCCGACGGTTTCGCAAACGCAGGAGTGGCTTCCACCACGCCGTCGCCCCACAGGCGAATCGGTAAAATTTCATCCATCTCGTCATTATCCAAAGCGGCGACACGAATGGTGTTGACGCCGGGTTTGAGCGTCATGGTCACTTGATATTTGCCGTCTTTAGCCAAGTGCGCAGCGGACAGTAAATCAATTTTATCATCGTTGAGGAACGTCGTTACAAAACGCAGATTGTCATCCGCAACCGCAACCGTCAGGGTGACTTTGTTGCCATCACGAACCGTATCGAGTAGCGATAAACTCGGTTGAATCACGGGTGTTGGGTTGGCTTTGCTGCCGACGGGAACGCTCAACACATGAAACAGCGTGGCGCGGAAACGTGCGTCGACTTTATCATCGAAACGTTCATCGATACGAACTTGCAACTTGATGGCTTTCGCAGCGAACACTTGGGTGTGATCGCCTTGTTTAACTTCTTTCAATACCGACAAAGGCACCGCCACGGTTGCGCTCGCACCAGGTTGAAGCGGCTCAATTTTCCCGCCCTTATCACCCAACTGAACAAACGCGTCGTTGTCTTTGAACACCCGCAGATCGAGACGATTGCTAGGGCCTTTGCCGTCATTGATCACGGTGAAATGGACCACGGCGGATTCGCCCGTATCGAGCTGGCCGTTGCCGCTGGGTTCTTCCAAGCGCCACGTATACGACAGATGCGGACGCGGTTGTTCTTTAATTTTGAGCGTGACCGGGACGCTGGCGCGAACTTTTCCGCCATGATCGTTGAACAGCTCAAGGGTAAAACGTTCTTCACCACCATACGAGCGCGGCGGTACGGCAAACTTCAACGCACCACTGACTTTGCCCTTGGCATCGACCTGACCGAACACGACTTCATCTTCCCACAAAGGACTGTAGCGATCGGCTTGAACGACGCCGTAAAGACGACCAAAAGCGGCATCCGTCAAATTCGTTACGGTGAACGTCACCGGCGCGGTTGCGCCAGCCGTCAGCGTATCTGGTCCAGTTAATGCCACCGATAAAGCGCCATCCGCCGGGGTCGCATCATTACCCCACACCAGTGACGGCGTGTGCTTTTTCAACGCTTCGGCAAGAATTTGTGATTCGGCAACCGCAGCGCGCGCTACGGGCTCTTTCATGCGCTCAAGCATGAAAGAACGCAATCCGCGCTGCTTACCTGCCTTTTCTCCGCCAGCAGAAAAACCATCGCTGGCAGCGGCCTGCGTAACAAGATCGATCACCAGAGTCGCCTCTTGATCAGGCACGAACACGTGGGCCGCAATGCTCGACTTTCGTAACTCATCGATTGGCTGATATTTTGCCAACCAACCAAATTCGTAGGTCCCCGCGTGATCGTAGAGCGACTTGTTCTTCAACGCGAATTCATCGTCTTCTTCGCGAGTGCCGGTGTACGGGATTAAATCCACCGTGCCGTCTTCACGCAGTGCATGACGAACAAGTTTGATGTCGGGGTTAACGCCCACGTCTTGAATCGATACTCCGCCAGGTAATTGATATTCTTGAATGGTCAATTTGAAGCGACTGCCATCATTTAAGTCTTTGATGGTCTGCACAGAACCTTTACCAAAGGTCGTCGAACCGATGATCACCGCACGTTCATCGCGCTGCAAACAACCACTCAAAATTTCGGCTGCACTGGCACTGCCACCGGAGGTCATCACGACCATCGGCACATCAAGAATCTGGCGCGAAGAGCTGAAAAATTTCTGAGGGTCGCCGTCGCTGGTCACCGTGCGGACAATTTCTTCGCCTTTGGGTAAGAAGAAATCGCTGATTAAGCGCGCCTGATCTAACAAGCCACCGCCGTTGAAACGCAGGTCGAGCACGAAGGCTTTCATCGGGCCTTCTTTCTGCAGTTCGAGGACGGAGCGATACAAATCACGCGCGGCAAAACCGTTGAATTCGTCCATTCGCACGTAACCGACATCACCGCGACGATACGAACGCATGGTCACCATTTGCACCAGATCACGCACGACACTGATGTCCATGGCGCCAGAAGCCGATTTACGTTCCACCGTCAATACTACGGTGCTGCCTTTGGGGCCTTTGATACGACGCACGGATTGCGGAAGACTCAGCCCGGCAGTTTTTTCGCCGTTGATGCCAATGATGACGTCGCCATCCATGATCCCAGCTTTGTCAGCCGGCAATCCGGCCATCACGCGTTCGATCGCCAGGATTCCTTCTTCCTGCTGTAAGAATGCGCCAACGCCAAAGAACTCGCCTTTAATATCTTCACTAAATTCTTTCGCCGGTTCGGGCGCCATCACTACTGTGTGCGGATCTAACACGCGCAAAGCACCGTTGATCAACACGTAGGCAATATCCCGCTTCCGTTCGGCAGAAAGATCCGTGCCATCAACCGCACGCCGCACTTTTTCAATCAGCGCCATGGCCTGATCCAGATCGATCGGATCGGCAGCCGGAATATCGATGACCTTCTCTGCCACCGCCATGGTGATCTTGCCATCGGCCCACGAAGTATCGATGCTGACCTCAAATGTTTCCAACGCCCGCAGCGCACGGTTGACCATTAATTTGGGCGCAAAACGATTATGGTCGTAATAATCTCGATCGAGATGTTTGCCGACCATGGGAGCCAAGTCTGGCAACGCAGGTGCGACATCTTCTTGCGCGAGCAAAGGGGCCAGCCCCAGAGCAAGAATCCATAGGGAGTGAGTCAGATGACGCAGGGACATGGCAGAGATTCCTTCCAGACGGGCCGGAGACTAACGGTGAGGTGCGGTTTGGCCAAGCCCGTCGGACTGAGACCGTCCGCAGCTCCATGAGACGGCTGAGGAGAGTGGGCACGCCCCACTGACGCCAACGTTTTTATTATCACCAAAACCTGCGGGCACCGAATAACGGCAAACAAGACGTAGGTCTTTACTCAAGCTAACTCGAAATACGAATCACGATCATGGTCAAGTCATCTCCGTGAGGTCGCCCGCAGGACCATTCATCAACGTCAGCGGCGATGAGTAACATTAGCTCATCCGGGCCAAGGCCGGCCTGCCAACCCGTTAGTGCTATGGCCGCCAAGCGCTCCTCGCCGTACCACTCGCCCGTAAGGTTTTCGGCCTCGGTAAAGCCATCGGTGTAGAGAATCAGCAGATCACCTGGAGCCATGACGCCCCCTGGCGGCGGCGGGAAGACTCCGACCGGAACAATTCCTAAGGGCATGCCACCGCTCTCCAGCCAACGCACCTCACCCTGATGAATCCATAACAATGGATTATGCCCGGCAGAAACATAACTCAGATTCAATTGCTGATCGATCTCAACCAAGGCCGCCGTCATGAAACGACCGCTTTGGGTATGAAATAGCGCTTCATTCAGCGCCTCAAAAGCCGGCTCAATAGGAGTGTCGCAACGCAATTGCTGCTGCACCACCGCATGCGCCATAGTGGTATACAGTGCAGCACCTAATCCATGGCCGCTGACATCGCCAATCATCGCCAGCAAATGTCCCTCGCGCTTGATGAACGAATAATAATCTCCACCAGTTTCATTACACGGACGAGACATGCCATTGACGACGTAGGTATCGCTAACAATCCCTTGAGCAGGATACATCTGACATTGAATCGAATGCGCGAGCTCCAATTCACGCTGCATCCGTTCGCGGTCGACGGTCGATTTCACTAGCAACGCGTTATCCAGCGCGATTGCTGCCAAACTACAAACCGTTTCCGCTAAGCGGCGCTCTGATTCGCCAAAATTAACTGCTGGATTTGCCAGCATAACGACGCCCTGAACATGTTCTCGACTCGATAATGGCAGCACAAGTAAACCGGTAAGATGTCCGCCAAGCGCACTGACATCGAGCTGCTGCTCAATATCGGCGCTATTTAAGCACAACACCATACCGTCCGTTTGAACCACTTCAGCAATGCTGCGTCCGTCTTCTTTTTGTCGAATGGCTTGCACGTGTTCTTGCTTGAGTCCCAATGCCACTCGCGGTTGCAGGATACCGTGATCGTCGGTGGTCATCACCGCGCCGACTTCTGCCCCCACCGCACCCATCATGGTTTCGAGGATTTTAACCAGTAACACATCGACATCGAGATGACGCAGCAACTGACCCGCGCCCAATAATTGCGTGACCTCTTCGCGCACTTCGCGCAATTGCTGGACGACCGTTTCATGACGATGCAAACTGATAATCGTTGGAGCCAACAAAATGCCGAGTTGGTCCACGTGATCGTGCGGGTATTCGTTTTCTGCCAACACTTCAATTAATCCCGTCCAGCTGCCCTGGCTACGCAATGGATGCCAATGAGTCGGCGGTTGTTCAAGTATCTGGGTTAAGAAAATATCGGGGGCTTCACGTCCGCAGCCAAAGCCAGCTGCACTATAGAACACTTGCGCATCGCCATCGAAGAGGAACAAGCGTGCAGGTAACGCCTGTGCACTTGCGAGCAGTTCTTCGATTTTGACTAAAAGCGCGCGACTACTCTCGACGCCGACCAAAGCATCAGCCATCACTCCCAGCGAAATTTGCACTTTGGAAACAGTCGGAGAATCCATGGCCGTCAGTCTACCTCACGCATACAGCTATGCGCAATTACCAATTGAAACCATCGCCCATCGGCTGCTTTCTTACTTTAAAACCAGCGATGAATCCGCTTTGGCGACAATTCCAGGTGCCTCAGCCATCAAAAGCTGAAACAGATTGGCACTTAATCCAACCGCCTGCAGCAGCACGCCATCAATGTGCGTTTCGAACGGATGGTCACTGATGACCCCCGCGCCAGCGCTATATCCAAGCCGTTCAGCCAGACGAACCGTCGCGAGCATTTTCATCTGCTGATCGGTTAAACGATTGGGAATGCGGTGGTGTTTGCCAATGACAATGCCAAGTGTGGTTGGCAATTTCCATTTTTCCGACACCCGTTCACCAGCCCAACAGTGATCAAAGCCAATGGCTCGACGTTCTCGTGTCAAAATATCGTCTTTGCAATCTGTCTTTTTACGCAGAAGAATGCGATGTTTGGATAAAATTGGCCCTAACACCAACATACCGACGTCACGCATCAGTCCGGCCAGAAAGTATTCCTCCGAATCATCTTTACTCACGCCGCATCGTTTGGCGATGTCGCGCGCCAACATCGCCGTAACAATACTATTTTTCCATAATCCTTCGGGTTTGAATCCATAAGCACCAAGTTCAACGACCATCATATTCGAAGCCGAAGCAGCAAGTACCAAGCTTTTCAGCGAAGAAAAACCAACAATCGCTACCGCCTGGCTAATTGACGACACGTGTTTACTGAGTCCATAAAATGGACTGTTCACCAGTTTCAGTAAGCGACCTGCAATCACCATGTCTTGGCGAATCAAATCTTCCATCTCGCTCGCCGAACTCTGCTGACTACCCGCGCGCGCAAGAATTTCTTGCACCACGGCTGGCAAAGTTGGAATACGATCGACCTCCGCTAAGAGATCGGCCTCACCAACTTGGATGGTCTTGCGAAAAGACTGCGTGCGATATTCCTGCCCGCTATCGTCGTCGACGGAGGACTTCGTGGGGGCCGGTTTAAAACGGCCATTACCGAATAACTCGTCTGCCATGGTGGTCACAAGCCTGGGTTGATTACGGTTGCCATCCATACAGCTGGACGGCACCAGTCGCGAAAGGTACACTGCAAAAGCCAAACCCACCAGCAGCACCTACCTGCTCTTGCCTGTCGACGTGGTCACGAGCGCAATTCACATGACCATTCACGGTCGACCATGCATCGATCGAACTCTTTTAGGCACAGCACATTCATGAACAGATACGCATTCATTCCCAACAAACCGAACTTTATATCCATGCTAACGTCTATCACTGTGCCTGTGGATACTCTGTAATGACTGCCCCTGACGCCGAAGACCATCCCGCCGCTGATCGATTAGGTCGCGCCCTTGGAGGGCTGCGCCAAGCTCAAGAAAATTGGCTAGAGGATTGTTTCAACGCCTGCCAAGACGACCCCGCTTTCACTACCACCTTCCGGCGTTGGGAGGAACAACTGACGATCATCAAATTGTATCTGCATCGCGCCGAAACCCGTTTACTGCACTTCGTCACAGCAGTGCCCTTAGGTGAACCCGCTACCGATCTGCCACCGCCAGGCCCCCTGCGTCGCACCGATATCGCTCACCTTTGGCGCACGCGATTCGAAAGTTATTTTAGCGATCGCCACCTCGACAGTACCTATCGACGCATCGACAACATCCTTGACCACGATCAAGAAGCGATCACCGCAGACATCATTACCGATCTGACCCAACTGGCAGAAACCGCACAGCGAACCACTGACGCCATTGCCGCTCTCGATTTAACCAGCGCTCCATCAACGCTTGAGGAAGTAGCGTTTTACCGCGTCATTAGTCCATGGCGCACCAACGGACAATCGGCGTTGATGGATGTGCTTAGGTGGTTGTCGGAAACGTTAAGGGAGCAGGAGGAATGGTGAGATTTATCGGGCCTCGTCATCCTTAGGAGAAATGTTGTCGCGTGAAGAATGTATTCCGTTCTCGCGCCCCAGCGGGACGCCATTGATTACAACCTGGCGTCTACGGGTCGCAGACAATTTTTTACGACAAACCACCCGCCATGAGCATCGGTAGATCTTCCGGCTGTTGGCGAATGCCGAAATAGAACGGACCGAATTCGGCGTAGAGCGAACTTGCTGGATCAAACCGCATTTCGGTGATCAGGCGTTTGATCGCCAGGGGATCATTGCTGTGCAAGCTGACGCCCCATTCCCAGTCGTCGAGTCCGATGCTGCCGCCGATGACCTGGGTTACTTCGCGCGCATATTTATGGCCGACTTTGCCGTGGCCGCGCATGATCGCACGACGATCGTCCGACGATAAGCTGTACCAATTCACGTGTTCCCCACGGCGTTTGTTCATCGGATAGAATGACAAGTAACGCTGATCGGGGATTGAGCGTAGCACGCGGCTCTCAAGAACTTTTTTCTCTTTGGCTAATTCGCGTTCGAATTCTTCCTCAAAATCTTTCGTGCCCGCAGTGAAGCCTTTAGTGGTGGCCTTGCGCTGTGCGATGGCGACGGCTTCATACATGCTCGCTTCAATCACCGAAAAATATGAATACGTCTGGCGTAAAAATCCGGCCAGGCGCAAGCGCTTCCAACCGCGTTCGGTGCGATTGAGTGCATCGACCTTGCTGCGGTAGTGGACCATTACGAGGTCCGCTTTCTGACCGATGGCACTGTACAGCGCGCTGTAAATTTGACCGACGCCGGCTTCGTCTTGCAGCCAATTGGCGGCCTCGGTTGAAATGTCATCGCGCTCTGTGACTGACAACGACTGCCATGCTGGCCACATGACGCTGTAGCAGTCATGGAGAACAAAATGGCCGTCGAGCGTCATCGGGAGTTCGGTGGAGTCAGCCATGATAAAACCTCGCCTGCACTATCCGGGTTGAGGTTGCGTAAGGCAATCACCGGGGACTGGTGCTTTGGCAACTGTGCCGAGGCCGCAACGGTGCCGAGGACGTAGCTGTGCCGGCTGACATCCGGCGGTCCCAGGCCTCCCAGGCCACCCAAGCCGTCCCAGGATTATTTCTTCTTGCGTCCACCACGTGCCGGGCGCTCTTCGACTTCTGGCGTTTTCTCGACCTCCTTTAAGTTAACTTGTCTTGCTGCCCCTGTGGCACGGGCAGCCTGCCCGTGTTCGCACGACCAACCACGGGCAGGCTGCCCGTGCCACGAAAAAACCGTCTTCTACCCACTACGACCTTTCACCGCGCTGACTTCGGCAATTCTTGGAGTCAATAAGTCACGTCATCCTTTGAATGGCAGATCACGCCGCATCGATTTTATCGGTGCTCTTTTCTACAAACAGTGGACAGCGGTTGCGAATCCATTGAAGCCCACGTTTAGTTGCTTCTTTCGCGCATACTTTCGCGTGGCCCAGCGCGCTGGTGAATGCAAACATCCGCCAACCGAGCATGGTCGCCAGCCAGGCGTCGACGCTCAGGTCAAGTCGCGATAGAATCGGGGCTAATTCTGACGGA
>JAYVSL010000264.1:0-2398 GCA_043775355.1 Planctomycetota bacterium | reverse complement strand
AGTTCTGGTCACCGGTGCCAGCGACGCCAACAGTATCGGTTACGCTATCGCCCGTAATTTTGCTCAAGGTGGCGCGAAGGTAGTGATTACCGGCAGCCGCGATCTGGCGAAAATAACCGCCACCGCTGAACAGTTGGCCGCTGAGGCAAAAGCCGGTTCCGTGTTACCAGCGCAGGTTAATCAGGGCGATTTTGCGCAACTCGACGCCTTGCTGGAACATCTTAAAAATCAAAATCTGGCGCTCACCCACGTCTTTCCCTTTGCCGCCGTCAATCACGCACAGTTATTTGCTGGCATTAAACCAGACGATTACGCCCGCATTTTTGGCATCAATGTTTTCGGCGTTTATCACCTGTGCGCCCAGCATGCACGCCGCGCACCGCGTAACGCGCCGTGGTATGTGGTGGTGCCGCTTTCGCCAAACGACGGTCGTTTACAGGGTTCCGGTCTTTACCCAGCGACCAAACAAGCACTCATTCCGATTGTCATTCAAGGCCAGAACGAAGTTGGCGATCGTCGTAACGGACATTACCTCGGCGTCAGCATTGCCTGGACTCGCTCCGCGTTGATGAGCCAACTCGATGCCGGAGTCGCCGGAGCAAAAGCCGCCGGACTAAAAGTCTTCGAAACCCGTGATACCGCCGACGTCTGTACGTTATGTGGCACTCCAGCAGCACAGGCACTGAAAGGTTCTGTGGTTGACGCCGCTGGCGGCTTCGGCCGCATCGATGCGAAAGAAATGGGCAAGGTCTTCGCTGGCGGTCATTAGACCTTACTCGACGACATCATCATCTGCCGTCACCTCCGCCGTACACCGTCGGAGGTTTTTTCATGTCATTGACCATTGAACCCTAAACGGTTCTTTACTGCGTTTTGTTGGTTGAATTCTTATCCCATTGGTAATGATACCTACCTATGTGTAGGTCGAAAACGTTTGTGGTCAGACGACTTATAACAATTTCATTCAAAACGTTCATTTCGAATGTAAGGTCATTGCGGAACAGTCGTCTAAACTGCGACATATCATGATTATATTCGACTCTTGCCTTTCTTCGATATCCTATAAAACATCCAAATCGTCCACCGAGAGGAAACCATGAACGCTTCCAATCAATTCAGCATCCATGACGCCGCTGCCGCCAGTGGCCTTACCCCAAGCGTGATTCGCGTGTGGGAAGAGCGCTACGGATGGCCTGCCCCGAAACGCCATCGCAACGGCTACCGCGCTTTTGCGACTCACGAAATCGAAGAACTGAAGCGCGTTGCTCAGCTAGTCAAAAACGGCATGCCGATCAGCAAAATTATCATCGACGGCTTTCCTCGCTGGCCAGCCGAAGCACACCGCCCTGCACCACGTCACGATGTGACCACTGCGCGTGCTTTACCAAAACGTTCACACCAAGAAGCGGATCGCCTGCGTGAAGATATCTGCCGCTCACTGGAAGACCTACACGTCGGTCACGCCCTGGAAACCATCCAACGCGCGTGCTTGGATCTGCGCCCAAGCGATGAACTGGCCGCCGTGCTCGCTCCGGCCATGGTCGGTTTAGTCGAGGTGCGTCAGCAAGGACGCCATCTACAGCGCGAAGCCGATCTTGAGCAGGCGATCGGCGTCCGCTGCCGTCAGCTGCGGCAACGCCTCGTGACCACAGGATCCGAAATCACCGTCGCTGCTGCCAGCTCAGCAGATGAGGCCTTCGCGGATCTGGTCGTTGCGCTGCTGGCTGCTCGCGGCCTTGCCGCAAAACGCGCTGTGAATGTAGCGGCCGACGTTGTCGCCAGCGTCACCGTGCCAGCGGGCAAACGCAAACAATTGCACGTCACTCCGCTGCCCTGCGAAGGGTGCGTACCGGTGGCGCAATTGTTGGATCTAAGTTCTTTGCCTGCGGCCTTGCTATCGCTGAATCGCGTGCCCGCACTGGCCGGGTAAATGCGCTGATTATACCGGTGAAAACGTCAGTGGGCTGGGATACTATGAAAATAGTCCCCGCCCATTTTTTATGAGATGGGTTGTAGCTCAAAACCTGATCGTCGTGTGCTCAGTTTTGTCGCGTCACGTCACAGCCCTGGCGAAGGTCGCCGCAGAACCAACGCGCGCGAGAAAGCAGCTAGCTCACACATAGAGCCAACCACATGCACCGTCGAACCAGCGATCAAGGCTACGCTCGCCGCATGGCGCCCACCCACCACCAACGGAATCCCAGCAAGACTCGCCGCCAATTCGCGAACATTTTGCGCGCAAATGCCAATGTCAGGAATGGAGGTCAGCGACAACCACACCAACGCAGGCCGATACTTAGCCACTGCCGCCAACAGCGCGGCGGTTGGCGAATTCGGACCAAGGTTGATCGCACGATAACCACATTCGTTCAACACCACGCTCGCCATTTGGCTTGGT
>JAYVSL010000263.1:0-12387 GCA_043775355.1 Planctomycetota bacterium | reverse complement strand
AGGCCTTTGATTGCCCCTTGCCGGCTGGCAGCCGGCGGTCCCAGGCCTTTGATTGCCCCTTGCCGGCTGGCAGCCGGCGGTCCCAGGCCTTTGAATCTATGCCCGTGGTCCACGCCGATGCACGACCCATTCATCGTCTCCGTAACGTTGCTGCATAATGCGTTGTCGCGCGATCATTTCTTCGTCGGTCCACGTTCCATCTTCAGCGGTTGATCCGATGGCCGTCGGTAGCGCTGTCTGCAACAACGACCTCGCTGCGGAAAAAGTTAAGCCACAGCCTGAAACCGCATAACCGTCCCATGGATTACTCGCCAGCTTCAGCGATCCATGAATAAGTACGCGTTGACCGCGCACGCGTCCGGCGCTGCCGAGGACTTTGCCCCCGCCTTCGGCGACGAGGTCATCGGCGGCAGGGCTGGCGAAACAGCGGGGCTCATCGCGGTAACGCCGATCGCCAATGCTGTCGGGTTGCCGCTGGAGGGGCGCCCCGGCGTGGCGGAGGGCGGCTTGAACGGCTGCGTGCAGCAAGGGATAGCAATCGCGTACCCGTTCCGGCCAACCGTCTTGCCCCAGAATGCCGACCAGGCAGTAAGTAACCTCATGCTCATGCCAGATCGCGCCGCCGCCGGTGATCCGTCGCACGATTGGCATCGCGGGTGGCAGGTGGGCAATAATGCTCGAATAGTCTTGAAAATAGCCCAGTGACACCGTCGCAGGGGTCCAGTGATAGAGGCGCAACGTGGTGACTGCGGCGGTTTCCAGCAGGGCCTCGTCACAAGCCATTTGGGTAGGGCCATCGGCATCAAGAAAAGGGAGCAGGCGCACCATCGTTGGAGGGTTGTGGGATTGGTGGGGCGGCTGCAAGTCTGTGAATCGGAACAGCCAGAGACGCCATAGATGGTCAAATAAACACCACCCTCAGACCTGTTGTCTTCTGTCATCACGCAGCTAAGACCCTGAACTCTCCGGACGGTCAGGCGCTGTGGGCTTTCGCTCGTGACGCGATGACGTCCATTATTCTTATGTCGGGAAGGGCAATTCATGTCCAAAGAAGTGGTTATCGCTGGCGTTATCGTAGCTGCCTGTTTGGGGTTGATCGTCGTCGCTGTTGCTATCCCAAAACAAAAAGCCGTGGTGCCAGAGATCGCGAAGAAAGAAGAGCCGGTGGTCGTTCCTACGCCGCCTTCGAATGATGATCTGATTGCGTCAAAACCGATGGACGAGTTCTTGCTGCCAGGCAATAATTCACAATTCCCGCCGAGTGGTCCAACTGATCAATTCACGAATCCGAATCGGAACCATCAACCAACGCCTTATCCTGCGCCTGGCATCTCGTCCAACCAACCTGGCAATGCTTTCAATCAGTCAGGTACGTTTCCACGCCCTGGTGCCGTTCCTTTCCCGCCGATGAATCAGCCGAACCTAGTGATTGAGCCGCCACCGTCCAAACCAGCGACCAGCGAAGTGAAGACTCACGTGGTTACTGCTGGTGAAACCCTTGGTGAAATCAGTCAAGAATACTACGGTACCGGCAAGAACTGGAAAAAAATTGCGGATGCTAACAAGGTCGATCCGAGTGAACTGAAGGTCGGTCAAAAACTCACCATTCCGGCGATTGAAACGGCGACTCCGGCGGTCACCCCTGTAGCAGAATTGGCGAGCGGCGAGCGCAATTATACCGTGCAGAAGAACGACTCGTATTACTCGATTGCTAAGAAAGAACTTGGCAATGCAGCGCGTTGGAAAGAATTAGAGAAGTTGAATAACGTTCCTGCCGACGAACTGCGTGTTGGCAAAGTTATTAAACTTCCAGCGAAGGCTGCTGCTGTCGAAGCCTTGAAGCCAGGTCCTGAAGCACCAGCCGCTGGTGATGCCAATGTGCACGTGGTCAAGGCTAACGAGACCCTGAGCGATATCAGCAAGCTGCATTATGGCACCACCATGAAGTGGAAAGAAATCGTCAAAGCCAATCCAGGAATTGACCCTGAAGGTTTGAAAGTCGGTCAGAAAATTAAACTGCCAGAGATCGCAGGCGCGCCAAAGGTCCCAGAGTCTGGCAAGTCAGACACCACGGGCAGCAGTAAACCGACCGAATCGTCAGCCAATCCAGCTGCGACCTATACGGTGAAAGCTGGCGACACCCCAGCGAGTATCGCGAAAAGCCAGATGGGCACCAAGGGTGATTGGAAGAAAATTGTTGAGGCCAATCCTGGGCTTGATCCAAACAAAATGCGCATTGGTCAAAAATTGGTGATCCCAGGTAAAGCTGCGCCGGCAGAGCCAACTCCACCCGTTTTCCCTACACCGAAGCCAACGTTTAACCCACCCTTCGGCGGCACTCAGCCCGCGCCGGGCGTTACTCCACGCCCAAGCGGCGCTGGCTTTCCAACACCGCCAGCAAGTGGCGGCAATCGTGTCGACGCACCATTCAATACCACGGGTGGCACGGCTTATCCGCAGCCAACGGGTACGCCTCCAGCGGCTCCTGGAAGTAATTTCCCGACGCCTTCAACGAACAACGATTCATTTAATCTTCCACCCGCGACTACTTTTCCACCATCGACGCCTTCTCCATCAGCTGGTGGAACGCGCTCCGTTCCGTGATGAATGTATCGGTGATGGAATAGCCCCGACGCCTGCCCCATTGGGCAGGCGTCTTTTTTTGTGGTATGGTGAGAGGCGAGATGGAACACGACGCCAAACAATTAGCTCGGGATCTGCAAGCGGTCATGGCGATTTCGCGTGCCATGGGCAGCGAGCGTAATTTGGATCGTTTGTTGGGTCTGATTGTTAAATCAGTCAGCCAGGTGGTGGGTGCGGATCGCACCAGTTTATTTTTGCTTGATGCTGAGCATCAGGAATTAGTGACTCGCGTGTCGCAAGGTGCGCGTGAAATCCGACTTCCTGTTGGCAGTGGGATTGCCGGAAGCGTCGCCGCCACGGGTAAGCTGATCAATATTCCGCATGCTTATGCTGATGCGCGCTTTAATGGTGAGCATGATCGCACGACGGGTTATATGACGCGTAGCATTTTGTGTCTCCCGCTGACGAATTATAGCGGTGAGGTGGTTGGAGTCATTCAGACGTTGAATAAAATCGGTGGTGAACCGTTTAATGACTATGATGAACAAGTGTTGGCGGCGCTGTGTGGATCGGCAGCGGTAGCGATCGATAATGCGCAACTTATATCACGTGATCGCGATCGTCTGCGCATGGAGAACGAGCTGGAACTGGCGCGACAGATTCAACTCAGCTTATTGCCGACCGTACCGCCGGTGATTCCTGGATGGCGCTTATCGAGTTGGTGTCGTTCATGTGATCAAACGGGTGGTGATTACTTTGATTTTATTCCCTGTGCCGACGGGCAATTCGATGTGGTGGTCGGTGATGTCAGTGGGCATGGCATAGCGGCGGCGTTGTTGATGGGTACAGCGCGGGCTTTTCTTCGTGCCTTGCAAGAACGTGGCGATGCTCCTTGCGCCACCATCGCTAGCCTCAACCGCTTGTTAGAGGCCGACCTCAGTGATGACCGTTTCATGACCATGGTGATGGCACGATTGGCACCTGACGGTTCTTGTCGTTTTGTTGCCGCCGGACACGAACCACCATTGGTGTGGCGGAGCAATGGACGAACGGATGAATTAACCAGCAGCGGGCTGCCACTGGGCATGCTCGACGACAGCACGTATGATGAAGGTGTGATTCCGCCGCTCGCACCTGGTGATTTGCTGGTCCTGTTCACCGATGGTATTCCTGACGCCCATTCACTGCCGGATAATGAATTGTGGGGTCTCGATCAATTACGCGCCACGGTTGTGGCTCATGCCAAAGGCGGAGCGCAAGCCGTCTGCGATGCGGTGGTGGCGGCAGCCAGTACGGCGCTGCGTGGTGCACATCCACATGACGATATGACTTTGGTGGTCATCGAACGATTGCCGTTACCATGACGCCTAAATCACTCAGTATTTTTCCGGGCGATCCTCCGACAGAGCCACCGGTATTGTTGGAACGTTGTTGGCCGTCGCGCATTGATCTCAAGCAGCAGATCATGGATGAAATTGTTTATGAGCTGATCAATCGTGGTTGGGTGGCGGAGGATGATCGCGCTTGGCTTTATCTCTGCTTCGACGAAGTGGTGGTGAACGCGATGTTAC
Source organism: Planctomycetota bacterium (assembly GCA_043775355.1). Lineage (GTDB taxonomy): Bacteria > Planctomycetota > UBA11346 > UBA11346 > UBA11346 > BOG-1363. The sequence continues at coordinate 8,233 of JAYVSL010000263.1, read as the reverse complement.
ATGGCAACGAAGGTGACCCGCGTTTAGAAATCGAACTGACCGTGCGAGTAGACGATCATCGTTGGGTGGTGACGGTGTCCGACCAAGGCGACGGCTTTGTTGAAGCAGCGATTCCCGATGAGTCGCAGCCAGAAAGCCTGTTGTTGGAGCACGGACGTGGTATTCGTCTTATGCAAGAATGGCTCGACGAATTAACTTATTATCATCATGGAAGTTTGGCGTGGTTGTCACGCCGACGGGCTGATCGTCCTATTCCACGCTCTGTTTCCGATCCGACGACATAACCAATTTGAAAGTGAGCACACAATGGCCTGTGATTTCCTGATGGTTCAACGATACGAAAATATCGTATTAGCCAAAGTCATGAAAGAGCGCTTGTTGGATGCGATGAGCATCACCAGCCTGGGCGAAGCTTTGGTGGCTGAATGCGATCGTACCGCAAAGATCAGTCTGGTGATCGATGTATCAGAAGTGGGCTACCTCAGTTCATCGATGATCGGAAAATTGGTGGCCGTACATAAAGCTGCTAAGTTGGGCAAAGGTCGTGTGGCTATTGCTGGCCTCAAGCCAGCACTCTTGCAAATGTTTAAAATTACTCAGCTCGATAAATTATTCGAATTTATGCCAGAGGCAGAACAGGCGATCATGACCTACCGACGAAAGCCGCTGTGAGAGCAAACGATGGAGTTATGGAATCATGTACGGCGGTAGCAAACCAACAGGACTTCGTCATGAGCGCCGCTGGTCAGCGCCTCAGTTCCTGCGGTTAGCATCAAGGTCGGTTGTAGTTTTAAACCGATGGGCATGAAGACATAATTGTAAAAAAACATCGCTCGACGAGGCATCACGCGGAAGAAAAACATTCCGAGATCGACCAGCCACTGGCGAGGTTGCATGCCAAAGCCGCCGCTTTCAACCACCTCTAGGTTGTGCTCATTCAGCATCGCGAGTATCGCCGCTGGTTCGTAGCGTCGCACATGTCCGCACATGGCATCGAAGGGAGTCCAGCGATCGGCGAATAACGGTACTGATAATATCAGCCGACCATCTTTCGCCAGTACACGCGCCAATTCTTTGACGACCTGACGATCGTCTTCGACGTGTTCGACGATGTCAAAAGCGCACACCAGAGCGAAGTGACGATCGGGAAAAGGGATGGCAGTGGCGCTCCCGCAGTGAGCTTGCGCACCGCCTGCTTGCAGCCGAGCCACGCAGGTGGCGCTCAAATCGATAAAATGCGTATTGGCTACCGGCAGGCGCGGACGCATGCCAGGACCAATTTCCAAGCGAGAGGCTGCGTTTTTACACCATTTCTGAATCAAGGCCCAGGTATTAAATTTCTCAGGTGGTGGCCAATGCACGCGTTGCCACAGACGGTCGTAGAAAGCGCGGTTTATTTCAGCGGCATTAGCAGGCATATGGCGACCTACCTCAGCGTTGTCATGCCGGAGGTCAATTGCCGATGACGGGTTTGAGAAATTCAGCTTCAAGGGCGAGGAACTCTGGCCATTGGATGCGTTGTAACCATTGATCGACGTCAGCCGGAGAATCGCCCAGCGTTATCAGTTGCGCGCGTGCAGTGGTGACATCGGTGTGTAGCTGTTTAGCTTCGTCACGCAGACTTGCGTTCACCACCGGATTATCACCACCACTGGCGACCGCCTGTTTAAAGCGGTTTGAAAGGCTTGCGACGGTGACGCTTATACGCGCTTGCGCTTTCACCTGAAGATCAAAGGTCGCCGATGCCGTCAGCGGATCTGCCTGCAGATTACCGGAGCCATTCAGCCAGGAATAGGCGCAAAAAATAAGAATTCCCACACCAAGCAGAATGATCAATGGTTTCATCGTGATGATCGCTTCGCTAGCGCATGAGAGATCATCGTTAGCGCTTGTTGCTCATGCTATTTATCAACGCGTCGACTTGTTTTTCGGCGGCTGTCCAGTCGGATAATTCACGTCCGTTGCTGAAGCCGTGTTTTTCTGCGATGAAATAGGCGGCTTCGGCAATCATCTTCATGCGTTCGGCTGGTGTTAGCGGAGCAGCTTTGGCATTCGTCGCAGCGGGTTTGACCGGTATGTTGGTCGGCGCTGGAATGGCTGGCTTAGTTGGCGTGGTAGTTTTGACGGCGGTTGGTTTTACCGAACTCGCTGAATTTTTTGCTGGCGATGCCATGGCAATCCTCCAAGTGACCGGACTGTAGTGGCTCATGCTCAGTCGCAAGAATTGCTTGGCCGTAGGGGCCTCTGCCGTCGTAAAGCTCAGCTAACGAGGTCGCTTGCAGAGGTATTGCGATTCATTTGCGACATCAAGCCGCATCGATTGAAGACACGGTACCATGCAGTTTTTGCTGATATTTCAAAATCAATCTTGTTTTGCTTATTCTCATGGCCATAACCCGGCCGCCTGAACCTATCAACTACGTATCTATACATAATATAGATAGGAAAAAAATTGGAGGACTTCGTGCGACGAGTTTTATTAGTCGATGACGACGAGTCGGTTCGCATGGCTTTGACGCTGTTATTGCAGCGTGAGGGCTGGGAAGTCACCACCTGCTCCAGCGTCGATGAGGCCGAGCGAGACTTTCCGCTTATTCCTTGTGACGTCGTATTGTCTGATTTGGTGATGCAGGATGGCAAAGGTGGTATGGAGCTATTAGCATCGTTGCGTACGCACGATCCACGTATCGCATTTGTAGTAATGTCGGGTTACCTGACGGATGATCGTTTTAAAGAAATTTTGCAAGCGGGTGCCAGCGACTGTTTGGCGAAACCATTAGAAACTGATGATTTAGTGCGCGCCTTAACCCGTGCGATCGTTCTGCGATCGAGTGTCGAACATCATCAAGGTGTGGTGGGCGAACACGCAATGGTTTTAACCGTGCCAGCAGAATTAAAGCAACGATCGGCGGTCATGGCGCAGGTCGATATCGCGGCGCAAGCAGGCGGTTTTGATCTGCGACGCAATCGCATTCTGATGGCATTGGACGAAGCGTATACCAACGCGGTCATTCATGGCGCACAGGGCAACCGTCAGTTAACCATCGAAATTCGCGCCTCGTTCAGCCAACATGGCGGCGTCGTTACCGTTAGTGATCCGGGTCCTGGCTTCGATCCCATCCTGGTCGGGATGATGAATGATGAAGCACATCGTCGACGCGGACTGTACCTTTTGCGCGCTGCCTGCGATGACACGCGCTGGCTTGGTCGCGGCAATGTTTGTCAGATGTTGTTCCGCCAACCAATGGCGGATGAATTTGCCAGTAAGCGCGAGACCACGGTCACTCATTTGGTGTCGAAGATTCGTCGACGGGGCGTTTCGAGTAGTAAACTGGTCGCGGTAAAACATAGCGCAGGTTAGCGCATTCATCACTCATCATTGCGGCTGTTAGCCCATGGCATTGCGCACTCGTCGGAGTGTGACGATGGTTTGCTCGGTCATCGTCAGGGCTGTTTCTAGAGCTTCGACGGCCTCAGTCGGATCGATCACGGTACCAGATGCGGCGCGTAAATTGTGCACTGCGGTTTCCAGAACGAGGCGTGCGTCGCCCAAATCTTCACGTTGTTTGAGCGTGAATGTGCGTGGTTTTTTTGGCTCAGTCGCTTGCTCAGTCGCTGACTGAGCTTTTTTCAGTGGCGTTTTTTTCGGTGGCGTTTTTTTCAGTGGCGCAGAGGCCTTGGCAGTTGCGGTTTTCTTCACTGGTGATCTCGCGCTGGTGGTGGTCTTTGAGAAACCCTACGGTCAGCGGCTCATCTCAGCAACTGACCGTGGTTGGACTCAATAAAAATTACGGCAATGGCTTGAGTTTAATGTTCTTGAATTCAACCATTTTACCGTGGTCTTGTAACATGAGGTAACCTTTACGCGGAAGCGTGCCGTAGGGTTTATTGAATTTTCCCTGAGGTTTCTGCCATTTCTCTTCGCTCACATCAATGGCGAAGGTTTGCACGCCATTCATCGTGGTGGAAATTTTCGGACCATCACAGGTAATGTCGAAGTGGTTCCATTCACCTGGCTTCATGCGTACGCCATCAGGGGGAGCGACGAGATCGTAGAGTGAGCCAGCGATATGAGTTGGACGACTCATTTCACCGGCCTCGTTGAGATCGAGGATTTGAATTTCGGCACCGGTGTTAATCCAATCGTGAATGGATGAGAGACGGATAAAGACGCCGCTGTTGCCTTTGTCGGCAATCTTCCAATCAAGGCTCAGCGAGAAGTTTTCGAACTGCTCAGCGTCGTAAATGGCATCTCCGCCGCCACTGTCGCGCGTCAAACTGCCGCCAATCGCCTTCCAGTTTGTCAGCTCTTTTTTACCGCGCGTGATCCAGCCCGTCGTTGCACTGCCATCGAAAAGTAATTTCCAGCCGCTGGCTTTCTCGGCATCAGTAAGTTGGTTGTCAGCGGCGAGGCTGGTGGCAACAAGACCAAGACTCAAAAATCCAATGTTAAGGAAGCGCATGCAGATGTTCTCCGAGGAGGTGTTTGTCAGGCGAAAGCGGGACCGCGCAAGGTCGGCGAGGTCATGCCGGGAATGTGGGTTGTTATCCATCGCGACGACATCGGTGAACTACGAAGCTACTGAGCTGGCGTTGTTCAGCCCAAACGCACGGCCGTCTCGCTGAGGAAGATCGCTGACCGTCCTTGCGTCGGCGACCATTCCTCCACCATGCGCCCTCCGCTCGCGGAAACCCCCGCAGCGTAGGAGTTCATTCCATGAAGGTCGCCATCGTCGGCGCTACTGGCGCTGTGGGCGTCGAGTTCCTCCAGGTGCTCGAACGTCGTCAATTTCCCGTCACCGAATTGGTGCTGCTGGCGTCTAAACGCAGCGCGGGCACGACCATGGAATTTAAGGGCAAGACCTACACCGTGTGTGAGCTGACCAAGGATTCGTTCAGCGGTTGCCAGCTGGCCTTGTTTAGCGCGGGAGCCTCAATTTCACGGGCGTTTCGTGATGCTTGTGTCAACGCTGGTTGTTTGATGGTCGACAATTCCAGCGCTTTTCGCATGGAAGACGGCGTGCCGTTAGTGGTGCCAGAAATCAATCCGCACGAAGCACGCAAGGCATTACAAAAGAACGGCGGCAAAGGCGTTATCGCCAATCCGAATTGCACCACCATCATCGCGCTGATGGCATTGGCTCCCCTGCATCGTGAAGCTGGCATCAAGCGTTTGGTCGCGGCAACGTATCAGGCGGCTTCCGGTGCGGGACATGCGGCGATGGAGGAACTCAAGGATTCCACTCGTGCGTGGTTGGACGGCAAAACCTTTGAGCCCAAAGTGCTGCCGCATCCGTATGCGTTCAATCTTTTCCCGCATAATTCAGCGATGACCGACAACGGCTATTGTGAGGAAGAAGTCAAACTGCTGAAAGAAAGTCGCAAGATTTTGGCTGACGATACGCTTCGTATCACGGGTACCTGTGTGCGAGTTCCCGTTCTGCGTACGCACGCCGAAGCGCTGAACGTCGAGTTTAAAAAATCGCTCACCGTCGAACGAGCGTATGAAATATTGAAGCAGGCCCCAGGCGTGACGGTGCTCGAAGACCGCGCCAAGAATCGCTGGGCGATGCCGATTGACGTTGCCGGTAAAGATAACGTCTATGTTGGGCGTATCCGCAAGGATTTATCGCAAGAAAACACTTTGGAACTGTGGGTGGTGGGTGACCAGTTGTTGAAGGGCGCGGCGCTGAATGCGGTCCAGTGCGCTGAGGTGGCGTTTAAGTAACGCTCGTGCTTCGGCAGTCCTACATACTTCCTTTGAGAGTGTGGAGGACGCCGAAGTGGGAATCAGGGACTTGGCCTCAGCGCGAAATGAATGACCGCGTATACACCCGCATGCGGTCGTTTGCGTGTTTATTTTTAGTTTTGTGTTGGTGCCTCCCAGTGATGGCCGCTACGCAAGAGGTTCAGCTGCAAGCGCCGTTGACGACCCTGGTACATTTCGTTGGCGATGTCCCTCGCAGCGCTTTTCATTTGCGCGCCACCATTCACGTCCCAGCAGATGCGCCGGCAGATCTTGGCGTTGGCGCCTACGTTGCTGATCGTCATGGGCGGTGGTTTCAGCGTTTGCGTCCAGATGCATTGGTCCCTGGTGAATCAACTCTGGTGAACTTTGCCATGGGCTCAGATGAGGCATTGCTAGCACAGCCGTTTCCTGCGGCATGGAATATCGCCGCCGCATCACAAGTTTCTCGCGCCGGATTGTTTTTCTGGTCAGTTTCGCATCAGCGCGCGACGATTCGCGTTGATGATTTGAGCGCAGAAAAGCAAGAGGTCACGACGGCACTGCCGCGTCTCACCGGTCTTATTTTGCCTGGGATGCGCGATGGCGTGATCCAAGCACAAACCGGAACACGGTATGAATTTTCGCTTAATCCACAGCCCTTTCCTTTCAATCCTTTCGATCCCGCTGAATTTAGTATCGACGTGATATTCACGGCGCCTGATGGTCGTCAGCAGCGTATCGCCGGGTTTGCCAGTGAAGTCATGACGCTGAGCGATCGTGGTGACATTCAGGTCGCATCCGCAACGGGTCCAATGCGTTTTTGTGTGCGCTGGCGACCAAACATTCCTGGGACGTGGTCGGCGCGCATGGAAGCTCATTGGCGCGATCACGATCCGCTGGTGGTGACCTTGCCGCCGCTGGTGGTCAGCGGCGAAGCGCATGACGATATCGTGCGGGTCGATGCCGGTGACCCGCGTTTTTTCAGCGTTGCAGGTCGCTGGTTCTGGCCGATCGGATTGAATCTGCATTCAACCTACGATACGCGCAGTCGCGATCGTTTAGGCACGGTGCTGACGCCAGAACGCGGCATTTTTGCATATGTGGATCGTTTTCGGCGCTTGGCTGCGGCTGGATGCAACACCACGGAAGTTTGGATGTCAGCGTGGAACATGGCGCTTGAATGGAATGAAAATTGGCCCGGCTATAGTGGCGTTGGACGGTACAATCAGGCAAATGCGGCGAAGCTGGACGCCGTGCTTGACGCTGCGCAAGCGAATGGACTGCGCATTAACTTGGTCCTGAACAATCACGGTCAGGCGGCTCCAAGTGCTGACCGCGAGTGGAAAGATCATCCGTGGAATCAAGAGAACGGTGGATTATTAGCGGAACCGTATGCGTTGTTTACCGATCCCAGGTCGTTGACCGGACAAGCCAATTTGCGTCGTTATATCGTTGCACGCTACGCTGATCATCCGGCAATCTTGGGTTGGAAACTGTGGTCTGAAATTAATTTGACGGCGGTGGGGGAAAGTCAGCGTGATGGTTTACGCAAAGCTGGGAAATTGCCGTCGGAAGTGACGTCCAGGCAAAGGTTGGCGACGATGGTCAGTTGGCACCAAGGTGCGGCTGAACATTTACACACCATCGATACGTATCGGCATCCAGTGACCACGCATTGGTCTGGTGATTATCGAACTCCGAATCCTGAAGTCTGCGCATTGCCTGGCATCGATTATTTGTGCATCGATGCGTACCACCACGGCGATGGAGAATTCAGTGGCTCAACGGTCATCGATTTGATTTGGAATGGTATGGTGGAATCTCGTCGTGGGCTCGGTCAATTTAAAAAGCCGGTGTTAGTAACCGAGTTCGGTGGCAGTTCACAGGGAACTAACGACCGCGCGTTGGCTGCTGAATTGGCCTCGACACCGTGGGCCGCAGCGATGTCAGGGAATGCAGGTATGCCATTTATGTGGTGGTTTGAATGGATTGATCAAGGAGCGCATTGGCAGCCTTTCGGTGCCATCGGACGTTTCTTGGCAGGCGAGGATTTGCGCGGCGCTGATGCACGTGCGGTGGTATTATCTGCGAGTGGCGACCGTGGCCCGTGGTGGACTCGTTCGTGGGTGCGAGCTGGAAACATGTTGGGATATGTTGCTCACCATCGGTGGACTGCTGAAGGCAATGATTTGGTTCCTCATCAAGGCGTGCTCGTGCGCATCGGCGCACAAGTTGCACCTGGGCAATGTCGAGTCGAATGGTGGGATGCCAATCAAGGAATCGTGCTTGAAGTACAAACCGTAGATCATCCTGGTGGCCCGCTTGATCTCACTGCCCCGACATTCTTACATCATATCGCGTTTAAATTGCGCCGCTTAGCCGTGACGGCTCCGGTGCCAAAGTAAGTGGCGCTTCAGACTTTCGTGTGGGTCGGATAGGTGACTCCAGCTGGCATGAGATCAAGTCCGCCGAGATGAAAGAGAATGGCTCTGCGGAATCGTTGGC
>JAYVSL010000262.1:0-4962 GCA_043775355.1 Planctomycetota bacterium | reverse complement strand
TCACCTCAACCAAACCGACGTCGAATACCCCGGCACCGGACTGCGGCTCAGGTACGCCTTGGTCTCACCGACGATTCCGGGGGATCCGGGGCCCTGATTATAGGCAGAGCACAGGTGACTCTGTGTGTCGACAAAATAGTAAGTGCTTGTCCTCACCCGTTTTATAAAAATTGCCTGAAACGTCGGCAGCAAAACTAAAAAGGAAGCCATTTTGCCTATAACATAGGCAGATGACCACCCATAAACTTGAGCGTCAAACAGCGACTAATATACGTAAACTCTTATTTATTATAGAGATGCGTCAAGAAATACCAAAACCATAAATTCTGAAACCCCAATTTTTTCTATAATTCACGCTCTGTAAGTCCTTGTAACGACTGAGTCGTGACACACAGAATTTTTTTAGATTGTGCTAATAATAATAGTCAAACGAGGGGGCTTAAACTTAAAATCAAAAATACCCGTGCGCGCAGCTTCCCGCGGCGTAGCCGATTATCTCGGTCGCAGACCGTCCGGTCGTCCCGCCCAAGCTGGCCATTCTCCCGAAATCGGTTCGCTGGGTTTGTCGTGCCCGTCGCGTTGAGCGATCCCCAAAAGCCTCGCCAGAGGCGTCTCCGCATCGCGGCAATCCAGCCTCGCCAGAGGCGTCCTCGCGCAGCCCTACTCCGGCTCAGGTAGCGTCGACGAGATCAGTCCATAGAGTTCCCCCATGGCACGCTGCACGATTCCCGTTCCCGTTCCCGTCTCTCGTTCAGCGAAATCCAGCCGCGCAAAAGCGCGCAAGCGTTCTTCGCGACCAGCTGCTCCCTCGATTGCCGACCGGCGAAGTCTGCGAGTCCGTCAGGAGACCGCTCGTCGCATCACGTCAGCCGCGTCACTGGCCGAGTTCGCCGTCCACGAGTTCGTGCGAGCGCAAAAAAAATCGACGTCTCACCGCGGCCGGCGATTGGGAAAGAATCCAGATGTGACTACGCAGGCGACGAAACCACGACGCCGGCCTTCCAAGGCTCCCAAAACGACGAAGTCCTAATTTGGCTAAAAGGGTACCACCCTGCCGCCGTTCGGGCTCCTGAGAGGCGCGCTAGGGCTCTACTGAGGCTATCCGCAGTTGTCCGGTGTCTGACAACGAGCTTTGCTGCGAAAGGAGCAGCACCAACGACCGTGATCCCCAACCGATTCTACCAGAGGTCGGCCGTCGCCCGTTCATGGATTTTTAGGTCACTCCGTCGGTGGCTTGGGCATGAACTGGATAACGCGACTGGAGATTTTGGCTTTCCGTGCGCGCACACCGAGACCGGCCTGTTTGGCGATGAAATAAATCCGTTGGTGCGAGACGCCAGCGGCCTTGGCGATGTCGCGCGGGGAATCTCCCGCGGTCAATCGTTGGCAAATGTCCTCAGCACTCAACGACGATTCCCCCGTCACGAGGCGCCGTTTACGGGGCTTGGGCGGCGGAGCTTGCTGGGCGCTCTCACTGCGAACCTGGCGGAAGGTCTCGGATGCCTTGAGGCAGCTGGCGAGAGAGTGGATGGTCGGGCTGATGGTGATCTCGCCAGCGGGTCCACTGAGACGAAGCTCTAATCCCAGGTGGGCCAACAGGTGAACATGTCGATCGATGGATGAATCTGCCCCGCCCTTGGCGAAGCGGGTCATGATGGGACTGGAGTACCCACACAGGAGTGGAAGATGGTAGACCGCGAGTCCGCGATGGGCAGCTAGCAGGAGGGGGACGACATCCAGTGCGTACCGAACATGCGAGACGGGGAAGGGCCGAGGAGGAGCGATGGCGATGACGGCAACCCGTTCCGATAATTTTTCCAGGGACATGGTGAGCGGATCGGCGTAGCGATGTCGCCGGACCATGGCCAAGGAGCGGAATTGTTTGACGACGCGGTCGCTGGACACCTCCGTGAGGGGGATCTCGCGCGGGAGATGCTTGATCAGTAAGCGGTAACCGGCGACATCGTGGGAGAGTTTTCGTAAATCGGGTGGCGAGGTTTGAGCGACGAGATCGAGGCGATAACCCAGGGAGCGTAGGAGCGCCTCGTAGGCGCACACGTGCAGACGACCAGACTTCAGCATATCGAGCGTGAGGACTTCCTGTCCGTCGAGGGCCAGGCCCATGGTGGCGGCGAGGGTCAAGGTGAGAGCGCCAGTCACCGCGCCGGTACAATGGATGAGGCCGGATGCTGACAGAGGTGGAGGGAAGTCGGTCATATGGCGCAGTATGGTGCAATCGGACAAAATACAACACGACCAGAAAAAAACCTTTCGATGGGTTATTAAGTTGCATTTTCTCGAAATATGAATATAATACCGAAGAAGACAGGGAGCCCTCCCATGAGCCTTACCATCAACACGGTTTTACTTGGCGGACACCTCACTCGCGACCCCGAGGTGAAATGCATCGGAGAACAGGCGGTGGCCAACTTCGGGATTGCGATCAACCATCGCAGTAAGGGGCCAAATGGTGAGCCGCGAGAAACCGTGGTGTTTGTGGACGTGGAGGCATGGGGTCGCACCGCCGAATTGGTAGGCCAGTATCTGACCAAGGGGAGCGCATGCGTCATCGAAGGTCGTCTGAAATTAGATTCCTGGCAGGACCAGGAAGGGAAAAATCGTAGCAAGCTCAAAGTGGTTGCTGAAAAAGTCCAATTTGTCGGAAATCAGCCACGTGGTGGTGAGAGTGAGGGAGCAAAGGAGGTTCCAGTCCAGGTGAAGGTCCAGCAATCGGCGCCTGCACCAGCCGCTGCGAGACCGTCGCTACCGTCTGTCCCGGCAGCCACTCCGGCTCGCTCGGCAGCCACCCCTGGACGTCCCGCGCCAGAGCGTCGTACCGCGCCAGAGCGTCGTACCGAGCCTCAGCGTCAAGCCCGTCAGCAGACGGTCGTCGTGGGCGAAGACGAACCGCCATTTTGATGTGATCGTGCCCGGGTGCGTCGCAATGCACCCGGGGTGTTCGGGAATCTTCACCCTTCGAGGAATCCAATGGCGCTCATACTCAAGCACACCATTCAGTGCCTGCACCCTGAACTTCTGGTCACGGGCTGTTGGGCGTTTCTTGGTGACGATCACCGGAGACCAGGCACCACGGTCTCGCCGGTCTTCGTGTCGGTCGGAGATCTCTTGGTCTGGACTACCAGGTTGAATTGGAAGACCTTGGCCACGGGATTGGATTTGCTCGTTCCGGAAACGTCTGCCCCCGTCGTGTCGGTCGTGCCGGTATTTGCACGCTTCACCTTCACGGTGAATCCGGAGTTTCAGCGACCGGGATCTCCGGTGGGTCAGCGCATTTCACGCGCCGAAGATCTGTACCTGACTAACCTCGATGCGCCGGAGGTTGCTGCGTATTACAAAACCTGCGACCAAGCTCATCAGGCGCATGGTTACCATCTGCATCCTGGAGAGTGTCCGGCGCTCATGGCGGAGTCCGCAGTGGTGCGAGCTGAAGATGCTTTACTCGAGCAAGGTGAGCGATTCCTGGGCTGCCCATTCCGCGAGGCGCGTCTGGATCTCCGTGAGCAGGCGCTCGCGATTTTCATGCGTCCCCTGGGGACCGAGCGCTGATCACCGGTCACCATCGCGGAAGAAATCGACCCAGTAGTGCGCTATTTATTACAGCTTGCGCATTTATGGGTCGAATACGACAAAGCCAAGCGGCAGAATAAAGTCATAATATCATGGCATACAACATATTGCCCAATAATTCGCGGATCATTGCATGCTGCGCAAGAACGGTACACTCATGGATATGACCAGTGAAAGTCGGAGCTCACCCATCATCTGGAACCGGCCTGACGCGCCGGCTTTTGCGGTCGCACGGACGGAGGCTGAACGCCAACGTTTGAAGCGAGCGGCGCAAGCTGGCCACTGTGAGCGAGCCGATCGTGGGTTGTACCTCATCAACGCGAATCGGTATTCGACGTTTCATGAATTCGCGGCAATCGCAGCCCGTCGATCAGAGACGGTCATCTGTTTGGAATCCGCAGCAGCGTTCCATGGGCTGACCACCGCGCCACCTTCACCGATTCAAATCGGCATCCCACGGCGTGCTCATCCGCCTCGGTGGTCATGGCCAGCGGTCGAAGCCGTCACGCTCAACCTGAATCCGGACATTGATGGAATTGATACGCACGAGATCGAGGGGATTCCGGTCAAAATCACCAGCGCTGCACGTACCGTCGCGGAGTGCTTAGCGTATCCAAAGATCGTTACTCCACATTCTTTTCAGGAAATTATCTGGACCATGTGGAGGAAAAAATCCGTTGATATTAGTCAGATTCACACGTTTGCGAAACACTTAGGGGTCGACGAGAACATGTCGCTTTACCTCAGTACCCTTCAGGGGCCGTGAGCATGGATCATTCACCTGCATCCGACGGTGTTTCTCCTGCGAAAATGGGGGTCACGTTGAAACGCGAGCTGGTCTACCCAGCCCCGCTCAATGGACATTCTGAGATGGAGCGATTGCGCAATGTCGTGCGCCAGGAAGGGAATATTGCCAACAACGTGCTCAAGCTTTACGGCGCCGAGCGCGCGGTGGCGCGCATTGCACAATCCACCGTTGCTGACCGAGCGGTGTTGAAGGGTGGTTACCTTTTACGCCAAGTGTTGCCGCCAGGAGTCCGTCGCACCACCTTCGATGCGGATTTCTTCATTCGCTCGGGTACTCGTGAGCAAGCCGTTGACGACATTACGCGCGCCATCATACGGCCGCATACTGACGATCACGTCGTCTTTGACCAATCCAGTTTGACCATAACGCCCATGCAGGAAGACAAGGGGATTCGATTGGAGTTCAAAGGCCAGTTAGGCGAAAGCCAAATCGATGGAATGTTGGATATTGGATTCAGTGTGTAGTGCCCGATTCCGTTCCCTTGATTTTCCAGGCTATTTACATGCATTTTACCCGCTGGCGTCCGAGTTGAGGATGGGTCACGCCACGCGTTCATAATGATTGAG
>JAYVSL010000261.1:0-12312 GCA_043775355.1 Planctomycetota bacterium | reverse complement strand
TCACCTCAACCAAACCGACGTCGAATACCCCGGCACCGGACTGCGGCTCAGGTACGCCTTGGTCTCACCGACGATTCCGGGGGATCCGGGGCCCTGATTTTTCTGCCTGTTCGTGGTGTCAGGACCATTATCTGCCGTCAGTATCGTGTGTTTGGGCGACAGCCTGACGGCTGGTCGCGGTGTTGATGAAGATCAGGCTTTTCCTGCCGTGGTGCGGCAACTGGCGCAAGCAGATGGACTACATTGGACGGTAGTCAACGCTGGCGTAAGCGGTGATACCAGTGCTGGAGGCCTTCGTCGAGTGACGTGGCTGATTAAAAGTAAACCCGACTGGGTTCTGGTTGCGCTGGGTGGAAACGATGGCTTGCGCGGTCAGCCAACGACCGCGATGAATGATAATCTGACTAAAATAATTCAACAATTTCGTGCGGCACAGGTGCGTGTCGCGCTGGCGGGAATGCGTTTACCAACCAACTATGGAGAAGCTTACCGTACGGCGTTTGCTGCGGTTTTTCCCGCTGTGGCAACCAAAGAGTCCGTGCCCCTGTTACCGTTCTTACTCACCGACGTGGGTGGCGTAGCGAAACTCAACCAAGCGGACGGCATTCATCCCACGGTTGCGGGCCAAGCCATCATCGCACGGGCGGTTTATACGTTTCTCAAACCGTTAGTTGAGGCGGATAAGAAAGCAGATCCCCAGAAAAGCGACGTTCCTACAGGCGAACCACAGGCTGAGCAAAAGATCGGGGATAAAAGTGAGCCACAAAAAGCGGAGTCGCAGCGATGAGTATTCCTGTGCTGTCTTTAGAAAGAGTGGCCAAGCGTTATCGCACTGGCGGTGGTGAACTGACCGTATTGAACGAGGTTTCTTTCCATGTCGCTGCGGGCGAACGCTTGGCCGTGGTCGGTCCATCGGGTAGCGGAAAGTCGACATTATTAGGTTTAATGGCGGGTCTGGATGCACCAGACAGTGGGCGTGTGGTGGTGGAGGGCCGTGATTTATCGGCGCTATCACCATCAGCACTTGCCCGCGTACGTGGTGAACGCATGGGTTTTGTATTCCAAGCCTACCGTTTGCTGCCGACGTTAACTGCCATTGAAAATATTGCGGTGCCATTGGAACTTGCTGGACGAAAAGATGCGCTCCAGATCGCAAGCAGTTGGCTAGCGCGCGTCGGTTTGTCCGGGCGAGCACATCACCTCCCTGGGAAACTATCAGGAGGTGAACAGCAACGCGTGGCGTTGGCGCGGGCATTGGCGCCGAAACCGGCATTAGTTTTTGCCGATGAACCAACGGGAAATCTTGATCGTCATACGGGTACCGCGATGGCGGATCTACTTTTTACGTTAGTGACGGATTCCCACGCCACCTTGGTGTTGGTAACGCACGACCCCGCATTGGCGGCGCGTGCCAGTCGGCGCATTGAACTCAGCGATGGCCGTATAATCGCCGATGTTGCCAATGTCGTTTCATGCTGACGTTACGTTTAGGTTGGCGATTAGCGCGTGGTCAACGCGCGCGGGTGTGGTTATTAATTGCCTGTATTGCGCTGGGTGTTTGTGCACGGGTTTGCGTGGGATCATTCAGCGGCGCGCTTGATCGTGCGCTGACGCGTGAAGCTCGTCCTTTGCTTGGCGCTGATGTTGAAATCGTCAGCAATCAGCCATTAACGCCGACCCAAGAAACGGATCTTCAAGAATTCTTGCCTGCGCCAGCACGCCGTGCTCAGCAAGTGCGTTTCACCACCATGGCATTAGCGGAAGAGAGCGGGCGAGCCCGTTCGGTCGAAGTCAGAGCCGTGGATCCCGGTTATCCACTCTATGGCAACGTGGTCGTCGCGCCTGGGTCGTTGGATCAACTGTACGGCACCGAGGCGATGACTTTTGTCCAAGCCGAACTGTTGGACCAACTCAGTCTTTCCGTTGGAGCAAGCATTCGTCTGGGGGCCGAAAGTTTTCGCATCGCCGGAGTCATTCGCGAGGAACCAGGCCAAGGAGCCAATATGTTCGCCATGGGCCCGCGCGTATTAATTGCGCGTGCCCGATTAAGTGACACCGGTTTAGACGGCGGAGGTGCGCGTTTACGCTACGCTCGATTAGTCGCCTTGCCGGAAGAAAATGTTTCACGACTGGTCGACGCTTTACGTCAACGCTGGCAACTACCTGATCACCTCATCACGGGGATGGGAGGGCGCATTGAAAATGAAAACGGTTTAGGTGTACGTACCGCAGCGCAGGCAAGTTCATCCTCGGCGCGAATCTACCAACGGGTGGGTGATTTTCTTGGCATGATCGCGCTTGCTGCGTTACTGCTTGGTGGCATCGGTGTCGCCAGTCTCGTTCGCGGTTATCTTGCTGAGCAACGAGATACCGTGGCGATCTTGCAGGTGCTTGGAGCAACGCCGCGGCGAGTTATCGCGATTTTTTTATGGCAGAGCGCGATGATTGGCGCAGTCGGTGGTGTGATCGGCGCCATCGCTGGAGCCGTGTTAGAAAATTTATTGATGCTATTGGGCCGCAATTTTTTACCGGTAGCAGGCGATGTTGGAATTGATCTTCCTGCTATGGCGTGGGGAATCATATTAGGGCTGGGGGTGAGCGTCGGTTTTGCTGCCATCGCATTGGCCGGAGTTCACGGCATGCGCCCAGCCGTTATTTTGCGTGATGAGCGCGCTGATAATGGTGGACGTTGGCGCACGGCCGTGTTGATGACGTTATTGTTGGCAGCAGTGATGACTGTAGCGGCGCATGAAACCCATTCCTGGCGAATGGGACCATCGATCGTGGGCATATTGGTAGTTAGCGGTTTATTCATCGCCCTGATGGGGTGGTTGGTGTTAAAAATTCCGCTGCAGCTTGCACGTTTGACGCTGGGAAGCCGTGCGTTCGCCGTGCGGCATGGATTAGCTAATCTCACTCGCCCTGGCTTTCGTCCGCTCGCTGCCGTCGTTGCGATTGCGTTGGCGGCGCAGTTGCTTGGCACGATGGCGAGTTATCGCGCGAGTCTTTCGGCTGAATTATCGAACGGAAGTAATGACCAACGCCCAGGGTGGTTTATTCTTGGATTGGAAGCCGATCAGGTGTCCGATTTCACCAGCATGGTGCGTACGACGAGCGGCGTTGAGCCGCTGCTCAGCCCGATGGTGATGGCCCGACTCAAGGGCATCAACGGCAATAAAACGAAAACCGAAAATGGCGACACTCCCGATGCAGAACGCGAGCGTTTCATGCGTGGTCGTGAGCAGCGTTTAAGTTGGCGCACGTCTTTGGGCCCAGATGAAACGATCGTCAGCGGCACCTGGATGTCGGCTGACACGACGCTGATTGAGGCCTCGCTCGAACAACGGTTTGCCAGCACCATTGGCGCGCATCTCGGCGATACGCTGACGCTCGATATTCAAGGCGTCCCATTGCAGGCAAAAGTCACCAGTTTGCGCTCGGTGCGCTGGGCCAACCTACGTCCAAACTTTTTTATTCTGCTAAGTCCGCACGCGTTGAAGGGCGCTCCGCAATCGTGGATTGCCGCCGTGCCACGTATGACCGATGGACGAGCCACCACCTTTGTGACGACGTTAGCAACCACATATCCAAACGTGACCAGTTTCGATATCGGCGAGCTTGGGGAGAAACTCTTTGTCGTTATTGAGCGCATTGATCTCGCGGTTCGTTTCTTGGGCTGGTTTTGTTTGGGCGCGGGAATCTTGGTACTTATCGGCATTGGCATTGGCACGGGTCGTCAACGACGTGGTGATGCCGCCTTGTTGGCCGTGCTTGGTGGGACCAGACGCACCGTAGCGATTTCCATCTGCGCGGAATTTGCGACCCTTGGCGCCATTGCCGGAATGGGTGGTCTCGCACTGGGCATCGTTTATTCTCGCTTGGTGCTGACGACCATGCTCGACTTACGTTTGGTGGTGCCGTGGACTGAGTTCGGGATGACCTTCGCGGCGATCATTGCGATCAGCGTCTTGTCTGGCCTCGCCGCCTGTCGCAGCGTTTTCACGCAGCATCCATTGACCATCTTACGCGAGGAATGATGGCTGGTTCCCGTGTCAGCGGGTGCGTGGCCCAAGGCGTCCGCAACTCACTAAAAGGTGAGCAAACGCCTGCCACGCCGCCGGCTGCAGAGTGCGGGGATGATGCTCAGGATTCCAACCGTGCTCGGATGCTTGGCGTCGTACTTGGATGCCGGTGGCGACACCACGCATGGCTTCGGACATCGTATGTGGACCGGCGAAGGCGATCTCTAACAAACGATCGATGGCGATGAGTGCTTCTGCGGATGGCGCTCCCGCAGATGGCGCATGACGACGATGACTCCAAATCGCCAGATCAACGCGACTCGGCGGAGTGACGACATCACGTGGTAAATGTCGAACAACGCGCGGTATGCCGCATATGTGGGCAAGAATGCTGGTGCGAGTATGCGCGCCGTCGGCCCCGGTGAGTTTCAACGCAGCTTCACGTTGTAAGACTAAATCGATTGCGAGTGGTTGGCTTTCCAAAAGCCAACGCCGGACCAGCGGAGCAGTGAGGCTGAATGGCGGATTCGCCAGAATGCGCCACGGTTGCGACATGGCCGGATTGAGTTTCAGCGCATCGCCCAGCAATAACTTAAGCTGACCGCTGGCCAGTGAGCCGGCAAATCGTTGCTGCAAAATCGACACGCGTTGCGGATCACGCTCGATGGCAACCACCCGCGCACCACTCGCGAGCAAAGCGCCGGTCAATGCCCCAAGGCCGGGCCCAACTTCTAACACCACATCATCGGCACGAATGCGTGCATCAGCGACCATACGTGTCGCGGGGCCTACGGCCAAATCATGCTGATGGGCTTCGTTGGGAGGTGGAGTCGGAATCACGTCAGGTAAACGAGGAGGGCGGCGCATGTTGGGCGGTCATGGTTGGACCAGCGATGCCATGCGCCAGAGCCGGTTCACGACGGCTTAGCAACCATCCATAAGCATCTGCGATTCAAGGCTGACACGATCTGCGGATACGCCGGAATCATTCGTCCATCAAAGATGCTTGGCGAATCTTCGTGGCGACTTCGGCCGCATAGGTACCGCCGAATTTAGCGGTAATCATCGGAATCCATTCCATTTGGACATCTTTAATTTTCTTAGCCGGAACTTTATCCATGGCCGCGAAATAGTGCAGCAAAATATCGTAAGCTTGCTGCTCTTTCGCGAGCTGTTTGTCATCTTTGGTTTTTTTAAGCGCAGCTTTTGCGGCAGGAGCGGCAGTTGATTTGGGGAACTCCGTCAAAATGCCATTGAGACGCTTCACGGCGAGCATTCGATCCGCGGCCGTACTCGCCGGATTGGTGAGCAGAGTGGTATCCATTTCGATGAAATGATTGGCTTGATCGGTAATCATTTTGACGATCACCGGTGCATCAGCACCCGCCTTGTTGAGCGACTTCGTTGTACGGACGATGTCCCCAAGACATAAGTTTTCGAGGGGAGTTTTGCAGCTCAAGGGGAACTGGCTGAGATCGCTCACCATCGGTTTGGCGGTATTATACAATTTTTGAATGGATTCACGTTGGGTGTGGGGATTGTCCATGCGTGCAATTTTTGACACCCGTCCATTGCCATCGACCAACACGATCACTGAGTCGGTATTGCCACCAAACGCGTGCACCAAGCCTCTGTTACTGGATACACCCTTACACCAAAATTCTTTTTTATCTTTATCGCTTTCGGCAGGAGGATCAATTTGACCATTCGTCACGACGAGAATATGCAATACTTCGAAAGTCGTACCGAATTTGGATTCACGGCAATAATCGCGCAGGCCGACGAATTTGTTACGCCCAGCATCTTCCGTGACGTCCAATAAAAAAAAGGCTTGGACGCGGTGTGCGATACCAGCTTCACTCGGGACGGGAGAATCGCTCGCCCACTTGACGGTCTCAAGCGGCACCACCGCCGAGAGATGACTTGCCAAAAACAACAACATGGTGAGCGGTAGGGCGCGCATAGGTCTTCCACGCGTGAGGGTGAGTATTCGAATTATCACCCAACGAGAGCTTCGGTCCGCTAGCATGCGGTGACGAAGGCTAAAAGTCGGTGATAATATTGGACAGATGGCACCGTAACGCCGAGTCTGCGACTTGCACCTGCGCCATCGAGATCCGCACCCAAAAATAGGTAAAATATATGCTTGTCGAATGGGCTGTTGGCACGGCGAACGCAACGTTTCAAGCCTAGCATCAAGCGCAATAAAACGTTCTAACTTCCTAGTAAAGCATCTATTATAATGCTTACTGGTAATCGCATGACGAAAGGTCTTCTGACATTTCTTTTTCTTATCACCAAGCAAAAAAAGTGTGTGGCGCGGATTTTTTGATGGTTGCTGTTGCATACACTTGGGCGGCGAGAATTGGCCTGATGCGCAGCACCAGCCGCCAAGTGGTTTTCACGTCCGACGATAGCTGACAGGCGGTTGCGAGCTTCATGACGGCCATCACCCTGCCAAAATGGATCCCAAGTTATGGTCTTACTTCGTCTGGGCATTCAGCCTCATGGTCTTGCTCGGCATAACGACCATGGTCATCGTGTGGGTGCGTCGACACCTTGGCCCAGTCGCGGATGAGGCGGCGTCCTCACCTGCTCGTCCGCCGGATTGGATTACGCTGCTCAACAGCTTGCAGGGCGGTCGCATAGAGCCAAAGCGCTGGACGACTTTAGCGCCAATTTTAGTGGCCCAGGCACACGCTTGCCCGATGGCGTTACGCGTTCCCATGATCGCCGCTCTTGATCGTGCGATAGCTGATGCTCGTGACCCGTTGGCGCGGATGTCGATGAACCAAGTGCGAACCGCGCTTGCGGCAGTGCCTGCGGCGTGAATGGTCCGCCCCGCCCGCATTCCCCAACCTGAACGCTTATGACCACCGCCGCCATTGTTTTGAATCGCAAAATCACGCATCGACTCCTCAATGGCCATCTGTGGGTTTACGCCACCGAGATTGAACGGGTGGAGGGCACCCCGATTGCCGGAGACGTCGTCGCGGTGCGCGATGGTTTTGGACGGGCGATTGCCTGGGGATTTTTTAATCCGACTTCGAAGATCGCCGTTCGAGTGCTGACACGTCGTGAACGCCCAATCGATCGTGCCTTCTTGCGTGAACGGATTGCCGATGCCATTGCTCATCGCGATCGCGTCATGCCTGGACGTCCAGCACGACGTTTGGTGAGTAGCGAAGGCGACTTGCTCCCTGGGCTGATCGTTGATCAGTATGGTGATACGTTAGTCATCCAATGTACCACGGCCGGCATCGATCGACGCCTCAGCGAAATCGTCGAGGTCTTGCAAGAACTGGTGCATCCGAAAGTGATCATTGAGCGGAATGATCTGTCGGTGCGCTCGCATGAAGGCTTGCCGCAGCGTCGTGGCGTATTGAGTGGTGATCATCAAGGCCCACAGCGCATTCGCGTTGGCCAAGCAGATTTCCCCTGCGATCCATTAGACCTGCATAAAACCGGCATTTATCTCGATCAACAAGTCAGCTGGGAACACGTTGCCGCGCTGGTTCGTCCTGGGATGCGCGTGCTTGATATGTTCTGCCATCTCGGCGGTTTCGGCATTCATGCGCTGAAGGCTGGTGCGGCCAACGCCGTCGCTGTTGATACGGCGGCTGACAGCATTGCGGGAGCCAATCAGGCTGCGGCATGGGCTGGCGTTAGCGACCGTTTCGAAACACGCTGCGCCAATGCCTTCGATGTCTTAAATGAGCTCGACACTGCCGCTGCACATTTTGATTTGATCGTGCTCGATCCACCAAGTTTCACCCGTACCCGCGCCACCGTCGATGGTGCCATGCGTGGCTATAAAGAAATTCATCTTCGCGCCCTGCGCATGCTCGCCCCAGGTGGCGTACTCGCGACCTTCACGTGTTCGCATCACGTCACCGCTCCGGTATTTCACGACATGATCATCGATGCCGCGCAAGACACGCGCCGCACGCTGCGTCGCGAAGCGGTCTATAGCGCCAGCCCAGATCATCCGGTGCTCGCCGCCGTCCCAGAAAGTGAATACCTCAAGGGCTTTGCTCTCCGCGTGCTCGACGGATAAGGCCATCGGCGTGTAGTCGCGCTGGGGCCGATACTATTTTGCGCGTTTGGCTCGTGCTCAGGTCGACCAAGCACGCGGCGAAGGCTGTACGAGCCGCGTTCATATGGCAGAAAACTGGCTAAGGTTCCGGTCTGAGAGGCCAAGGAGAGGCCCAAGGAATGCCCCGTGAGCCGGGTACCGCTCATGGCGATTCCCCGCTCTTGCGGCATGGGAGTGAGCGTTACCTTCTGGCCCACTTCCGAACGTACCGTTCGTTGTACGTTCACTTAACTCACCGACAGGAGGCTTCTGCCATGATCCGCATGTCCACGATCGTCGCCGGTATCGCCGGTATCGCTTTCACCATCGCCATGACCGCATGCGGCGACAAAGAAGTCGCGGTTGCCAAGCCAGCGGTTTCGGTCAGCGAAACGAAAGTTCATCAGGTTCCCGCTGGAACTCCGCTGAAGTTTGCGTTCATCACCAACAACAGCAGTGAATTCTGGAAGATCGCGGAAAAGGGCGTGCAGAAAGCCAATGCGGAACTGGGCATCAACGCCGAAGTGAAATTGCCTGAAACCGGCAAGCCAGAACAGCAGAAGAAATTCATCGAAGACTTGATCAGCCAAGGTTACCACGGCTTCGCGATCAGTTTGATCTCACCCGCCGATCAGACGCGCGACATCGATAAGGCCGTAGAGAAACTCAACGTCATTACCCACGATAGCGATGGCCCACAGTCGAAGCGCTTGGCCTACATCGGCACCAACAACTACGAAGCTGGCAAAGTTCTGGGCGGCGAGTTAAAGAAGCTGTTGCCGAACGGCGGAAAAATTGCCGCGTTCGTCGGCACGCTCTCCGCAGATAATGCCAGCCAACGTCTTAAAGGCGTGAAGGATGCTTTAGCGGGCACCAAACTTGAAGTCGCGATGACCAAAGAAGACAACAAGGACATGACCAAGGCGCGGACCAACGTTGAAGACGTGATTAACGCCAATCCTGACGTGGTCGCCTTCATCGGTCTGTGGTCGTACAACACGCCGTCGATCGTCGCCGCCGTAAAAGCCACCGGCAAAGCCGACAAGCTCATCGTCGCCGGATTCGACGAAGAAGACGGCACGCTCCAAGGCATCGAAGACGGCATCGTCAAAGCCACGGTCGTGCAGAAGCCTTTCGAATTCGGCTATCGCTCCATCAAATTGCTCTACGAATTGTCGACCAAAGGCGCGTCTGCATTGCCAGCCAACCCGATCATCGACACCGGCGTCGAAGTGGTGAATAAAGACAACGTCGCCGCGTTCAAAGCGAAGCTGGCAGACCTCAAGAAATAATCCAAATGTCTTCATGCCCGATGTCCGATGTCCGATGTCCGATGTCATTTTGATATCGGACATCTTTGCGGATATCGGAGTGTTTGATTTTGCTCCGACATCGGACATCGGACATCGGACATCGGACATCGGACATAGAAAAGACATCGGACATCGGACATTATGAAACCTGTATTGCTGGAAATGACTGGCATCACCAAGCGTTTCCCAGGGGTGGTGGCGTTGTCGGGCGTGTCGTTGCGGTTAGAAAAAGGCGAAGTGCTCTCGGTGGTTGGAGAGAACGGCGCTGGTAAATCGACTTTGATGAAAGTGCTCGGCGGCATTCATCGGCCTGACGAAGGCGAGATTCGGCTGGACGGCAAAGCGGTTACTTTTGATGGCGTGTCGGCGGCGAAAGCGCATGGCATTTCGCTGATCCATCAGGAATTGATGTTGGCGCCCAATTTGGATGTTGCGGGTAATATTTTTCTTGGAACTGAGCACTGCAAAAAGTTTGGCATTCTCAATCGTGCGTCGATGAATCGGAAAGCCGCTGAGATGATGAAGCGGGTTGGTCTGGATCTGCCGCCGACCACACCGCTGCGCAATCTGACCACCGGCCAAATGCAAATGGTCGAGATCGCCAAGTCCTTAGCGATGGATGCCCGCATCATCATTATGGATGAACCTACGTCATCGCTGACGCCGGTAGAGGCGGAAAAACTTTTTGCCATCATCGCTGATCTGAAAGCGACGGGCATTGCTATCGTTTATATTTCGCATCGCTTCGAGGAGATCTTGCGTATTACCGATCGCATCACGGTGATGCGCGACGGTCGCTATGTTGGTGATTTGGTGACCAAGCAAACCAATCATGATCAACTGGTTTCCATGATGATTGGTCGCGATTTCACCACCCGTTTTCCGACCCGGGTTGGCAAACCTGCCGAGATGACATTGGCGGTGCAAGATCTGCTAGTCCCAGGCGCGAAAGAGGGGGTTTCCTTCCAGGCCCGGCGCGGCGAGATCCTCGGCTTCGCTGGTTTGGTTGGTTCAGGTCGTACGGAACTGATGCGTTGTCTGTTTGGTGTCGATCAGCCATTGGGCGGCAGCATACGTTTTGAAGGCCAAGCGTTTACTCCACGTCGGCCCGCTGATGCCATCAATCGTGGCGTCTATTTGGTGCCCGAAGATCGCAAGTTGCATGGCGTGGTGCTGCCGATGTCGATCGCGCAAAACATCTCATTGCCGGATATTCACAATTATCGGCCGTTCGGTTGGCTGCAGCGCGGACGCGAATCGGTGGTTGCCAACGAACAACTGAAGCAACAGGCGATCAAAGCGCCGTCAGTGACGCAAAAGGTCGTCAACTTGTCGGGCGGCAATCAGCAGAAAGTCGTGCTGGGCAAATGGCTCGCCATGCGTCCGCGCTTATTGATTCTTGATGAACCCACGCGCGGCATCGACGTCGGCGCCAAGGCCGAAATCTACCGCCAAATCGCCGCGCTCGCCGATCAAGGGCTGACTATTTTGATGGTCAGCAGCGAAATGGAGGAAGTCATCGGCCTCAGCGATCGCGTGGCGGTATTCAGCCAACGGCGCTTGAGCGGGATCTTAGAGAAAGATCAACTCAGCGAACACAATATCATGGAATTGATGACCGGGATGAAGCATGATTAAGAGTCGTGAACAAAGCGATGTGCGGTCACCGATGTATTTTCTTTCGACTTTCTCAAACTCGCGGCTCGTAGCTCGTAGCTTGCCGCTCTCAAGGATTTAGCATGCGTAAAGAACTGGGTATGTTTTGCGCTTTAATCGCGCTGTGTGCCATCATTGGCATTTCCAATCATGATTTTTTCAACAACGAAAATCTCACCAACACCAGCCGCCAAGTGGCGATGCTCGGCATTTTCGCCATCGGCGTTAGCTTTGTTATTATTACGGGCGGCATTGATCTTTCGATCGGCTCTGTCATTGGTTTGACCGGTGTGATCATCGCCAAAATTTCGGCGCCAGTCGCCGAAGGAATGAGTTCTGGCGCCGGTTATCCCATCGGTGTTGGCATCGCCGTGGCGATGGCGGTCGCTTTGCTTATTGGTCTGGCGCAAGGTCTGCTGATTACGCGGCTCAATCTACAACCGTTCATTGTCACACTCGGCGGCATGCTATTGGTGCGCGGCGTTTCGCAGGTGTTCACCGACGGTGGTAACATCAGTTTCGGCAATCATGCGTTTCGCGATTTGAGCGATCACGGACTTAATTTAGGATTATTCATCGTCCCTTGGCCGGTCATCATGTTCATCGGCGTCGCACTGGCGGCGACGTACGTCTTGCATTTTTCAGTTTTTGGTCGCCACCTATTTGCCATCGGCGGCAATCGCGATGCGGCGTTGTATTCCGGTGTCCCAGTGAAACGCATCGAATGCAGTACGTACGTGATCTCTGCTGGGTTGGCGGGAGTGGCAGGCATTGGCTACGCCGCATACATCGGCCAGATGTCGCATTCAGTCGGTGAGGGCTACGAGCTGTACGCGATCACCGCAGCGGTCATCGGCGGCTGTTCGCTGCGCGGTGGTGAAGGAACGATTTTGGGTGTGATGATTGGCACCGCAGTGATCCGCGTGCTCGATAACGGCATCAACATGTTCAAGATCCCCATCACCAACGCCGCCGGCCAGCACGTATCGTGGTCGCTCAGCGACAATTGGCGCAACGTCATCATCGGCGCCGTGATTCTCGCAGCGGTCATTCTCGATCAGATGAGCCACGTGCTCAAGAACCGTAAACGCACAGCAACCGCTCAGGCGAAGCCGGTGACCGCAGCACCGCCATCACCCCCAGCGCATTGACGTTGGTAGCCTAAAGTCTGCGTTATCTCGGTTCCTTGTCATTCGCAGTGGATGACTGATCACGACCTACCAAGGCAGAATTGAACAGGAGGAAC
>JAYVSL010000260.1:0-7055 GCA_043775355.1 Planctomycetota bacterium | reverse complement strand
CGGGTAAGCCTCGAACACCACCTGCTCGTCAGCGAAGCCCTGGGCAGGCTAGCGAGGCATAGGGCGTTAAAATTGTGAAGAATTATTTGCCACCGATGTGGGTAAAAATATAGGACAGGCACGCGAACGCCACACGACTCGCCGAAATCCAACGCAGCCATTGGGGCCATTGGGGCCATTGGGGCATCGAAAACACCTCACACTGGCGACGTGATGTCACCTTTGGCGAAGACCGCTGTCGCACCAGAACCCGACATTCCCCCATCAACCTCGCCGCCTTACGCAACCTCACCATCGCCCTGATCGCGATACACCGACCGAAACGCTTCGACCGACTTCGAAACGCCATCGCAGGATCCCTCCCCGCCGTACTAGCAACCCTGGCGCTCGGACCGCCAGTGACTGCGGGGTACTTTTGAGGTGCCCTGGCATCGGCCCGCCCATCCATCTGGAGTTATGCCGACAGCTCCCTAGATTCCGCCTCCTCAACCGCATCCGAGGTTTCTGTGACTGAACCAATCAATACCACGCTCGCTTACCTCAACGGCACTTGGAAGCCTCTCAACGAGTGCCAAGTTCCGGTAAATACCCATGCTTTTCAATACGGCACCGGCTGTTTTGAGGGCATTCGCGGGTACTGGAATGGTCAGCACCTCAATCTGCTGTTCTTGCATGAGCACTTCGAGCGCCTGTTCGCCAACGCGAAGATGTTGTTGATGCACGCGCCATCGGTCAGCGAAATGAACGAAATCGCCATCCAAGCGATCCGCGCCAATGCGCCGAAACAAAACGTTTATCTGCGGCCAATGGTGTTCAAAAAAGGCACTGGCCTGGGCCCAGTGCTGGTCAACGTGCCTGACGGATTTCTGCTCTACATCCAACCGTTGGATCACTACTTTGCGGCAGAAAAAGGCCTCAACGTCTGTGTTTCTTCGTGGCGCCGCATTCCCGATAACGCTTTGCCCGGCCGCACCAAAGCGACGGGCGGCTACCTGAACAGCGCACTGGCTAAGAGCGAAGCGCTGATCAACGGCTATGACGAAGCGATTTTTCTCAACGATCGCGGTCAGGTGTGTGAAGGTTCGGCAGAAAATATTTTCATCGTTCGTGACGGCGTGCTGATCACGCCTGATCGCAGCGCGGACATTTTGGAAGGCATTACCCGCAAGGCGATTTTCCAACTCGCCAAAGATCGCGGGATTCCCTACGTCGAACGCGCCATTGCGCGCACCGAATTGTATCTTGCCGAAGAAGCGTTCTTGGTTGGCACCGGCTGCCAAGTCAGCTTTGTGCGCTCAGTCGATAAGCGCGTGCTTGGCGACGGCGGACGCGGCCCGATCACCACGCGTATTCAGCAAGCGTACGAAGATGCGGTGTATGGCCGCAACGAAGCTTACCGTCACTGGCTGACGCCGGTGGTTGGCTAATGGCTGAAGTAAATGTGTGAAGCGATAATCCCACGTTAAACGCGGGATTATCGCGCGGTAGCTAAGTCGGCGTTCATCGCGTCGAGCGCCGCGCGGGCTGCCCCAGCCCAGTCATGTTCGCCTGCGGATTGCCAGGCACCGATAATGGCGCGACTGGAACTGACGATAGCTCCGCGTCCATCTGCACGCGCACCAGCTAACGCATCGGCGGCGGTTCCGCCTTGTGCGCCGTAGCCAGGAATAAGAAAAATCGTGCTGGGCATCAGTTCACGCAGGCGCTTGGCTTGCGCTGGATACGTCGCACCGACGACGGCGCCGACATCGCTGAGTCCGCTTACGCCAAGGCGTTTGACGCCCCAGGCGTGGACCAGCTGCGCCATGATTTCCATCACGGCGTCGGCATCAACGGAGGCTTCTGGGCGACGAATTCCGGATGCGACGCGGACATCTTGAACTTCGCCCGATGACGGATTGCTAGTTTTTACCAGTACAAACACGCCGCCATTGCCTGGGGCTTTTCCCAGAAACGGCAACACGCCGTCACTGCCAAGATAACCGTTGATGGTCAGCCAATCACAATCGAGCCCTGCCAACGTGCTGCCGGTCAGACTTGGTGCGCGGCCAAGAAAGGCCTGTTGGTAATGTTCAGCGGTGGAGCCGATGTCGCCGCGTTTGGCGTCCATGATCACGGGCACTCCAAGTCCATGCGCGTAACGCACGGTATCTTCCAGTGCTTTCACGCCAGCAGAGCCATAGGCTTCGTAACAGGCCGATTGCGGTTTGACCGCTGCGCAGTGGCTGGCGATGACCTCAAGCAGTCCACGATTGAAGGCAAAGAATGCGGCAGCGACGGCTTCGTGCGTGTCACCAAAACGCTCCAGCGCAGCACGTTTTATCGCAGGCGGCAATAACGCAGGGCGTGGATCAAGTCCGACGCAGGCAATCGAACCAGTGCGTTCAATGACGGAAGAGAGTTGGTCAGCGGCGTGGTCAGTCATGTCGGCGTCATGCTGGCAAACCTTACGACGATGCTAGTGTCCGCCGCGTTTACGCTGGTTTGGGAGCAAGCGCTTGTGCAACGGCGGTTATGACATCATTGATAGACAGCTGCGATGGCGCGAGGGTTTCGCCGTTGATGGCGGTGAGCACGCAAGTGAAGCCGTGCTGTCGCGCCGTTGCACCGGCAATCCAGCGACATGCTGCGGTTTCGCGTTTTTGGAGGGTTGCGGCGACTTCTGTAAGGTCGGGCCACGTTATCATTGGACGCTGGATGACGCGGGCCCAAGAATGGCGCGGTGCATCCAGTTGAAAAACCGTTCCGGCGCTGGTGCGCATTGCGGCGAGTTGAAATTGACGGTCGTTGGCGACCGCTGACCACGCCCAGCCCGGTAGATCGTCTGGCGTATCGACGGCTAAATATCCATCGGAAGGATGACCCTCGCGACGATCCCAGGCGACGCTGATGAGCGAGTCGCGCGTATCGATTTCAAAACCACGTTGCTCGGTCAAGGCTGCGCGTGCGGCCAGAACGCGCGCGGTCTGACGATCGCGTTCGTCGTCTGGTTTATCGGCGAGGCTGATGATGTGCTCCAATTCATGCGTGAAATGCTCCACCAACGCTTGCTGCCAAGCGCCGCCCTTTTTTTCAAACGCACGGATTTGCTGATGTACGGTGAGCATTAAACGGAATGCGGTTTCACCAGGCCACGCGCAGAAATCACCGGCTTCTGCCGCACCAATCAAGCGTTCGGCGAAAGGTAACGCTCGAAGGGGATCGCACGCCACGCTCAACGCTAATAAACCATCAGCGTCGATATGATCATTGACGACCCACGCAAAACCGCTGAGCCAACGAGCCGGATCACGCGCGGCATTCAGTACGATAGCAGTGCTGCTGTCGGCTTTGAGCGGCTCTGGCGTCGCCGGTGAACCCTGCCAATGACTGTAACTTGCCGCACCGATCAAACCGCAATCAACCACCAGGCTGCGTGCGGGAACGGCCTCACCAGCGGCAAGAAAAAGTGGACGCATTAGCGGCCGACGAGCGCCCGTGCTTCGGTCGCAATCGCGTCGGTACCACGAGCGAGCCAAGCGAAAGCACGCTGGCTTTCTGCGGTTTTCCCCAGCGCGCGATAAGCCTTAGCGATCAGCATCAGCGCCGGACGCGCTTCAGGACCATTACCGCTGACGCCCGCAACGGCGGCCTCGACTTCGCCTGGGCGTTCAAATTGCATCAACAAGCGACCGTGTTCGATGCGCACGGGGTCACTGATAATTTCAACTGGCGCACTGGCTATCGCCGTAAGCGCATCGCGTGGTCGATCTTTTGAAATCAACAGTTGTACCTCTTCCGTCAAGGCTGTTTTGCTGAGGCTGCTGAAATGCAGACGTTCATAGAGGTCACAGGCATCATTAAGATGACCCGTTGCAGCAAGTAGGCGGGCATCTCTCAATGTTTTAACGGCGTCATCAACCACGATCACCGTTTTTGATGCTGGCGCTCGGTGGCCATCACCCTCTGCACGTACAAGATTTTCAGTTAGTTCTGCAGAGTACGGTGCGGTTGGTTTTCTTACTGCCGTTTTCGAATTTATCGGGCCGGCGTCGCGAGTGGCAGCGAGCGCGTCATAGTAAGCTTGATCGACAGAATTATCAGCCGTAATCATTTCCGGTGCATTGGCTGCTGGAGCTGCCGGTGCAGGAACCGCAGCAGGTGCGACATAGGGTTTACCATTGACTAAGACATCGGCTCGGTCGGTCGGTACGTTCTGAGAAATGGGATGCTCAGCTGGAGGTGTTGGCGTTGGTGGCACCGTGGTATCGGCAACGGCATTGCTCGGTTTCGGTGCCGTTGCGGCGTTGGGATTATCTTGTGAAGGTCGAGCGATCGACGTCGTTGGTAGCGGCTTGGCGTCGCCAGCACCGACTTCAGCGAGCGTTGGTAATGTTGCGGCAGCCTTGGCTAACATTTCTTTCGGATCGATGGGCGTTGGAGCTTTTACGGATTCGACGGGCGCCAAATTTATATTTCGACTTGGTGATACCGTGACGTTGCGTGCGCGATCGGTCGCGACCAAGCGAAGTTGCAGATCGCGCGCATCAGCGGCAACCGGAACGGTGAGTTCGACGGCACCATCACGTTCACCGCGATGAATGGTAATGAATCGCGTACCGCCATCGCTACTGGCCTCAATCGCGATCGGTTCTTTTTCTGGATTGGCGTCGGTCACCGACCAACTGAGGCGCACCACGGCTTTGGCAGCAGCTCGACCCATCAAGGTCACGTCGAAGCGAGCGATCACGGGCGCCAGAGAATCCACCACTAAAACGTAAGGTGGCGCCTGCCCAGGCTTGGGCTCTGGTTCGCTTTGGCCACTGCGATAGGTGATGCATGGCATGATACCGAATGCACCGTCGTGATCGACGCTGAAGGGGAACTTGGGTAAATCTTTAGTCCCTGCAGGCATGACTAATTCATGAGCGATGGTCCACGTTTTTCCATTATCGACGGTCACGAAAAGTCGCGCCTTGGCGACAGTGGTCGGATCGCCGACATTGCTGAGCGGTAATGCCTGTTGTCGGTTGCCGGTGTACAGCACTTGGCCAGCTGGCGCATCGGCGGCGACCGACCAAGCGGCCATCATGCAGGTCATGGACAACGCAGCGGGACGAAGGATACGGCGCATAAAGTTCTCCAAAGCGTGGGCGGCGGGGATGCTAAACCGTGTGGTCGCTGATGCCAGCCACCTGCGGAAGGCTCTCCAAAAAGTGTTAATGTATAAGATTCATGAGGTTATATCGTTAAGTATATGCTGATTTTTAGGCAACCTTGCCGAATATGCTATTCACTCATTGAGTCGGACTGAGTTTCGAGGTACAAGCAACCATGCCAAAACCACCAACATCTCAATCTCCGTCAAAAAAAGATCTCCAGGAGTTGATTGATCGGCTGTTGGTGATCAATGGACGGTTAGTCAACGAGGTGACATTTTTAAAGCGAACCATTGCAACTTTGCATCGCAAGAAGGCCCCCAGTAATTTTAACGGTGTTGTGAAAGTAACGAAACGATCTGTCGGACTCTCTCAGAGCAAACGCCAGCGACCTCTGCGATCCGCCCGTAACTGAGACCTTTTCTTACACGCAGATCAAAAATAACGGATTTTGAAATGAGGAGAGTCCCGCGCTCTCGTATTGGCGGGATTTGATGAGATGTTGTGGACCTGGTAACGTCTTTACGACGGCGACTTGTGATCGCAGATGTTCTAATGGGTCGCGCACATCCTTCATCAATGATTCCGATGTTGACGTTGAGAACGTTTAGGCACCGCAGTAGGGGGTCGGCAATTCGTAGGCGATCAGAACGCAATAGCCGATGAGCTGAACTGACAGGAATGTTAGCTAGGCTTGCAAGACCACGTGGGCCAACTCCGTTGCGTTGACAAACAGTACGGATGGCATCAAGGACATTGATGGGCTCGTTCGTTTCCAGGTTATCTGTGCTTAGAAAGGTGTCTGAAGAGTGAACTGCAGAAACCGTTAAGACCTTCCATTTACCATTATTTTCTACTATTAGTCCGGGGTAGGTGGCTAACAGACAGCGTTCTAAGGTTTGCAATTCGCGGCATGGTTTGTTCTCTAACAGACGTCGCAAAGTGGACGCATGAATATTGGCAGCGGCACATAAGCGTCTAGCAGACCAATGGCTATTTTTAAGTGAACGTTGTAATACCCATTGAAGTTTTCCGATCTCTAATTGCATGATAATCTATATTGGCTTCCGTATGGCGTAAATGTCTAGCCAATTAAACGGGCAATCATAGACGAAATATCAAGCGAGTAATTTCGCAGGCGTACGAGATCCCGCACTGCCAAGAGCAGAGTATGGTTACGCTGTCAGCCGCGTTAAAATGAGAAATGATTTATGCAAGAAGAGGGGAAGTCGTCTTTTATTAATGTTCTGACGAGCGTACGTAGTGGTTCAAATCAGGCCCTTCGGTTGTGATTTCTCAGAAAAGACCTCGACATGAGGTATGTATTCACGACTTCGTGAAAAGTCGATTTGCACGCCCGTCGCACCTGGCGTGAAGCGGCATCCTCCAGGGCACGTTCAGGTTCGGCGGTGTTCCTGCGTCGATTCTTTGCGATAATGCATCTATCGCCGTGGCGCGCATTTTAAGCGCTGGCGAACGCGTGCGGACGCAGGCGTGTTTCATTAAATAAATTTCGCATTTAACCCAATATTACAGGCAGTCTTTGCGCCTATATTGTTTTAAATCCGCCAACATGGCACAAAATACGGGTTCCCAGGCGCGCGGAGATTCTTGTCGGTAAAGTCGCATGGATGGATACCAGTGGCTCGTACGCAGATTGGTCAGCCATCGCCAATCAGAGGACGCAGAGAGCGCAACCCACACGGAAACGCCAAGAGCGCCGGCGAGATGAGCGATGGATGAATCGCACGTGATCAGTACATCCACATTCTTCAATGCTGCTGCGAGTTCACGGAAATCAGCAATTCGTTCTCCCAAATCGGTCACGGAAACCACATTGCTTGCCGCAGCAATTTGTTCATGACCAACGCCATATTGCAGGCTGATAAGATGAACCTGAGGGCAATCGGACAGTGG
>JAYVSL010000259.1:0-15033 GCA_043775355.1 Planctomycetota bacterium | reverse complement strand
CCATAAGTCCCGAAAATTTTTTCGGAGCTGAATGTCAAGTGCCAATTTGCAGAAAAACCCGGTAATTCATGGCATTTTGCCTAACGCAACGCCATTGCCACGCGGCCTGATCTGGCGAAAGCGCCAAAAGACGCATGGTTACCACTGAATCAGCTTTATGATGCGGGGCCTGGCCTTGGGCGGCGAGGTGGTTTCCGCCATGAGTTAGCCAGTGCGTTGGCAGCACTGGAACTGCTTGCGGCGTGTCGTCCTGAACATGTCGGCGTGCATGAATCCTGGTCTGTGGCCCTGCCGAATGACGTTGTCCCGGCGTCGCCAACGATTGCGGCAGATCATCCACTGGTGATAGAATTGGCGGCTTACGATGCTGACACTTTCGACCTGTTTCTCTACCTGATCGTTGCCCATCACGGAAAGGTGCGGGTCGCCTTGCATGCCAGCCCAGCGGATCAAAAATTTGCTCTCGCTGAACGCCTCGGCTATCCGATTCGCGGTATTTGTGCTGGTGATGTGCTGCCCGCTTTCCCACTGATGACAGAGACCGGATCAACGGCGATTTTACCAGCGCTGACGCTCAGTCTCGATCCAGCGCAAATCGGACTGTCGCCTCGCTTTGGTCGCAGTTGGCGGGAACGCACGCTCGCTTTGCAGCGAAAGTTTGGTCCTGCTGCGCTCGCTTGGCTTGAAACCTTGGTGCGAACGGCGGATGTGCGCGCCTCATCTTTGGATCTTGGCGACCCACTGTTGGAGAACCGGTCATGACTATGCATGTCCATCATTTGCGCGGCTGTGCTCCTGCACCGCTAGCACATTATCTAAAAGCCATCGGCATTTTGCGTTTGGTCGCCGAGCAGGCGGATCCCAGCGCTCGCTTGTGGTGGCAAGATGAACACGCGTGCTTGGCTA
Organism: Planctomycetota bacterium; assembly: GCA_043775355.1. GTDB lineage: Bacteria > Planctomycetota > UBA11346 > UBA11346 > UBA11346 > BOG-1363. The sequence continues at coordinate 14,127 of JAYVSL010000259.1, read as the reverse complement.
CGACGCTGGACGAAACAGCCTTGCTGGGATTTTTTTCAGAAACGTACCGACCGACGCCAATGATTGCACCGTGGAACGGTGGCAGCGGTTTTTATCCAGGAGATAACATCAAGGGCATCAGTGCGATCGGCTCTAGTTCTGGCGAACGATTTTCTGAGTTTAGGGCTGCCATCACATTTGCCCGTGGCCAAGTAATAGGGCGCGAAGAGAGCCCGAAAGAAGAGGCTAAAAAAGATCTGATCGCGGAATGTCGACGACATTGGCGCGGTGGCGTTGGTCGCTGGTTAGCGGCAGCGATCGTGATTGATGCTGATCTGGTGCCCAAGTATCCAGCACTGCTGGGCACTGGCGGAAATGATGGGCGTCTTGATTTCACGAATAACTTTCATCAGCGGCTGATTGAAGTCATTGCTATAGAAGATCCGACTACGCCGGGGACAGTTGACGGTCGCAGGTGGGCTCGGGCGGCATTGTTTGGTAACGCTGTTCCCGGATTGTTGACAGGAAAGGCCATCGGTCAGTTTCTGCCGGGTGCGGCAGGCGGCGCGAATTCTTCCACCGGATTTGATGCCGATAGCTTGGTAAATCCTTGGGATTTTATTCTGATGCTTGAAGGCTGCGTGCTGTGGTCGGCTGCACTCTGTCGTCGTCTCGGCACTGAGGGCGTTAGTATGATTAGTTCACCGTTTAGCATGCGTGGGCAATCGGCAGGCCACGGCACAGCTTGCACCGGTGAAGATTCTCCACGAGGCGAACAATGGATGCCGCTGTGGCTGCGTCCGGTTGGCTGTGATGAAGCCATTGCCTTGTTGCAGGAAGGACGTCTGACCACCGCAAGCGGGCCAGCGCAACGGCCTGTCGATGCTGCGCGCGCGATTGCTCGTCTTGGTGTGGCTCGCGGAATCACGGCGTTTCAACGTTTCGGATATTTGGAGCGCAATGGCCAAGCGAATCTCGCAATCCCGCTCGGTCGCTGGCAAGTTCAGCCTAACGCGCATGTAGATGTTATTGATCACGCAGCAGCTTGGATTGATCGATTGGGACGCGTGACCCGAGGTGACGGTGTCCCTGCTGCATGGATGACCGCCGCTCGACGCTGCGATGAAGCGTTACTCGCCTGCTGCCGTTCGTCAGACGCACGGCATCGTTTGGAATTATTTCTTTCTCTTGGCGCTGCCGAAACCGCGCTGAGTCGAACTCCAAGCAATGCGCGCGATGCTGGTTTGCGTCCATTGTCTCGTCTTCCTGGCGCATGGCTGGCAGCGTTGCCGACCAGTCCGGAACTGCGTCTGGCAATGGCCATCGCCACGCAGGATGGCGGCGATCTACCCCTGCGCCGTCACTGGCTGACGAATGACAACCGGGACTTCGCCAAAAATGCGGACGTCGAGGTCGTGATCACCCGCGACGACATGATCGCCGATGCGATCGCAATTGTGCGCCGCCGGGGTCATGACGCTGGCCCCTTCGGTTTCGTCGCACATCGGGTTCATGCCGCAGGCTTGGCAGATCTTGCTGCCTTCATGCGCGGAACGGTCGATGATGGGCTGTTGTGGTCACTAGTGCGGCCATTGTTGGCGCTTGATTGGGATGCCGTGTCCGGTCTGCCGACTCCAGTAGCTCGCACCGATGATCTTGGTGTGCTTGCGGTAGCCGGTGTTTTGCGTCTGGCCCACCACGCAACGCATTTGCCAGGTTGCGACAAAGCGCTGGCGGTGGATCCGACGATTCTTGCCCGCCTGTTGGCCGGTGATCCGCCGGGCGCGATCAGGCTTGCCGCTCGGCGTCTGACCAATGTCGGGCTGCGACCATATCTGACGGCAACGGTCAGTGATCGCGCCGCAGCCCAGCGTTTAGCGGCAAGCTTGCTCATTCCTCTTCATTCCACTGCCATCGATCGACTGGTTGCTCGTCTCACGCGACCCAGCCCCGATGTCCTTTCTAGCACTCACTGAACCCACAAGGAACTCCACATGGATCTCACCGCACTAACTTCTTCCACCAGCACCGTTCGTCGACTGCTGTTCGATATTCCCTTGGAGCCGATCCAGGGATCGCGTTTCCAGCCCACCGGATTCCCAGATCTCGGCGCTGCTACCTACCAAGCTGGCGACACGGATTGTCTGTTGGTGGAGAGCGCCCAAAGCATGGCGAATCGATTGGAATCAACGATCTGGAGTTCAGCTGATGACGAACTGATTCCGGCGGCGAAAGGCCTCAGTCACGTTCGTGTCATCGATCCCAAGGGAGCGTTCCTGACCGCATCTGTATTGGAGGCTCATCGACTCAACAGTCCGTACATAGAAAAAGCGGAAGGGGACTTCGCCAAGAAAAAACTGCCCGATGAACTCGGCGTCGATAAGAAGCGACCACTTGACCGTAAGAAATTGACTGCCGGTCTGCTTCGCCTCGACGTCAATGCATTATTACATGGAATATTCCTGGAATCGCTCGATGGACGTCTGCGTATCGCACGGGCATTGTCAGCGTTCATCGAAGCCAAGGATGTGGCTGTTGTCGCATCGGGCGGAGTGAAGAATGACCGCGTTCAGGCGAGCAAAGAAGAAGGGCGTGAGGCCAAAGACGGCTTTGGCAACGTGCCGTTTCACCGCGAGGAATACACCGCACGTAGCATCACCGCCTTTGTCAGTCTCGATGTCGAGCAGATCCGTGCCTACGGCCTTTCGTCCGAGGCGACAAACCTGCTGGTGACGTTGGCGCTCTATAAAGTTCGCTCCCTGTTCGATGGCGGCCTGCGCTTGCGCACGGCCTGTGACCTGGCGGTAAAATCTAGCTATGATTGGAAAGCTCGTAGTCCGGCGGTGTTTGCGCTGCCCAGTTTGAGTGATCTCACTGCGGCCTTGCCGATGGCGATTAAAGCAGATGGCTGCCACGCCGAACCGACCACCGTTACTTTCAAGGTCTGATCATGCCAACCCTGGCCATCACTTTTACGGCGGGGCGCTATCACGCGACTCCGTGGGGCCAGCACGTCAACGAAGGCGGGGTCGAATGGCCACCGTCGCCGTGGCGGCTGTTGCGTGCGTTGCTTGCGGTGGGTTTCGCGAAACAGGAGTGGCCGGGTGATCCGGGGGATATTCCTTCGGTCGCACGCGGCATGTTTGAGCAGCTTGCCATGCATCCGCCAAGCTACCGCCTGCCGCGTGGCGGTGTCGCCCATACGCGTCATTACTTGCCCATCACCGAAGGGAAGGCGAGCAAGACAACGAAGGTGCTCGACACATTCTTGCGCCTCAATGACAACGAGCCGCTGTTGATTCATTGGCCAGTCGAACTGTCCGCTGATGAGCATCTCACGCTCACCACGCTGGCAGCAGGCTTAGGTTATTTGGGACGAGCTGAAAGTTGGTGTTCAGCCGAATTAATCGCAGATCAGACGGTTGACGATCATTGGTCGCGGCCATGCGGTGAAGGTCACCCGGTGCCGTCGGGGTGGGATCAAGTGGCATTGTTGGCGCCAAGCTCTGCACCGGATTACCTCTCATTTCGTACTGAACAAATTGAGCTTTCGCTCCAAGCACGCGCTGAAAAATTATCAGCGAAAGAACAGGCCAAGGTTACAGATCCTTATCCGTCCGACCTCACCGGATGTTTAACCACGGACACCAGCGTGTCGCGTGGCCATGGTTGGAATCAGCCACCCGGTTCGCGGAAGTTGCTCTATTTACGGCGCAGCGATGCGTTGCAGCCCGCAGTGGCGACACCTCGTCGTGCGTCTTCTCGCCAATCACTGGTTCATGCTGTGTTGCTCGCCATTTCATCGGACACGGTGCGTGGCCATGTTCGTCCGCTATTGACCCGCACTTTACCACAGATGGAAATTCTCCATGACACGTTGGTACATCTGCTGGGAAATGACGCGCCACAGTGCTCGGCACTCACTGGGCGCGAAGCAGTGACCGGTTTGAGGTTAACGGGACATCAACATGCGCATTTGCTACCGCTCGATCTGGATGATGACCAGCGTATTGATCATGTGCTGCTCCATGCCGTAGCAGGGTTTGACACCTTAGCTCAAACGGCAATCGAACGTTTGTCACGGACTTGGGGAAAAGGTTTGCCCGACTTAGTGGTGTCCGTTATCGGCAAGGGTGATCTATCACTGATGCAGAACCAGCTTCGCAATCGCAATGGTCAGCCCATTGCAGAATTAGCCGTATCGAATCGTTGGATCAGCCGCACTCCGTTCATCGCACCGCGTTTCATCAAACGGAATGGGGCAAACAGTTTGGTCGGTCAGGTACAAGCCGAATGTCGCGCTCGCGGCCTGAGCGAACCGACCGTCGAGATCCTTGATCGCGCGACCTTGGTCGATCGCGGTTTCCTTGGTTGGAAACGTGATCGCCGTGCAGGTCATCCGCAGCCGCCGGTTACCACGCCCTGGTGTCTGCGGCTCACTTTTCCTGAAGCTGTCACTGGACCTCTTAGCCTCGGATATGCCTCACACTTCGGCCTCGGCCTCTTCGCCGCTGAATCCTGACAACTGACCAGCGGCCTTCGCGGCTGAAACCGCAGCAGCAGAACCATATTTCCTGGAGGACGCATGATTGACGATCAGCCGGTTTCTGGCGCGGTTAACCATGAGGTGCCTGTTGGTGAGGACGGCGAGGCGGACCACGGCCCGTTGTCTGCAAGCGAGCGCAGCACTGGCCTGTTGCCGGTGCGCATGCTCAATGAATACGCGTATTGCCCGCGACTTTTCCATCTGATGCATGTCGAGGGACGTTGGGCGGATAACCGTTTCACCGAGGAAGGCCGCGAGGTCCACCGCCGGGTGGATGATGCCAACGATCTGCTGCCGGTGGCGACGGGGGGCGATGATCCGCCTGCCATCGGGCGGTCGGTGGCGTTGGGGGATGATGAACTGGGCCTGACCGCCAAGCTTGATCTTGTGGAGGTCGATGGCGATCTGGCGACGCCGGTAGAAACCAAACGTGGCAAGGTGCCGGATAATCCTGAGCGGTCGTGGGAACCAGAGCGCGTGCAGGTGATGGCTCAGGGTCTGCTGCTGCGCGCGCATGGTTTGCGCAGCGAAACGGGTGTGCTGTATTTCGCCGCGTCGCGTACGCGGGTGACGATTCCTTTCACCGCTGAATTGGAAGCCCGCACTCGTCATCTGTTGGCTTTGGCTCGCGCGGCAACGCGCAGCCGGGTGATGCCATTGCCGTTGATTGACAGTCCAAAATGTCGCGGTTGTTCGTTGTCGGGCATCTGTCTGCCGGATGAAACCTTGGCGCTGTTGGCGGTTCCGGCGGGCGATGCCCACAACGGCGAGGTGCGGCGATTATATCCGGCGCGTGACGACGCGCTGCCAGCCTACATTCAAGAGCAAGGTGCGGTGATTGGGAAAACCGGTGAGGGTTTTCGCGTCACCAGATCACGTGAACCGTTGGCGGATCTCAAACTGAAAGATGTCAGTCAATTGGTGCTGTGCGGCAATATTCAGATCACCGCGCAAGCGCTGCATTTGTGCTGCGAGGCCGGCGTGCCGGTGGTGCATTTGTCGATGGGGCATTGGTTTTATGGCATCTCTGCCGGGTTCGGTTTGCGCAATGCCTATGATCGCGCCGCGCAATTTGCCGTTGCGGCAGATCCCGCGCGGTGTTTGGCATTGGCCAAGGCTTTCGTCACCGCCAAGGGCCGCAATCAACGCACGTTGCTGAAGCGAAACGCCGATCCTCAACCGACTGCGGTTTTGACGGCGATGGCGGCGATGGTCGACCGCGTGGACGGCTGTGCTGATTTGGGCGTGCTGCTTGGTTTAGAAGGCGCGATTGCTGAACATTATTTCCGTCATTTTTCCGACATGATTCGTCCACGGGTGGCCGATGCACTCCCTGGAATGGAAGACCCCTCACCGCCGTCATTGCCTTTTGACTTTAACGGTCGCAACCGCCGTCCGCCGCGTGATCCGGTGAATGCGTTGTTGTCGTTCGGCTACGCATTGTTGGCCAAAGATTGCGCGGTGGCGTTGGCCGCCGTTGGCCTGGATCCGTATTGGGGTTTTTATCATCAACCGCGCCACGGTCGCCCGGCGTTGGCCTTGGATCTAATGGAAGAATTCCGCCCGCTGATCGTCGACAGCGTGGTGATTACGGCGATCAACACCGGCATGGTGCAAGAGGGCGACTTCACTACGGCAGCCAATGCCTGCCAACTGTCGGCTACAGGGCGAAAATCTTTTCTGCGCGCCTATGAATCGCGCATGGATCAAATCGCCACGCATCCGGTGTTCGATTATCGTTTGTCGTGGCGTCGCTTGGTGGCGATGCAGGCGCAACTCTTGGCCCGTCATTTACGTGGCGAACTTGCGGTTTACCCAGGGATTACGACCCGATGAGCCGCAATCGCTTTCTGGTCACGTACGACATCACCGCCGATCGTCGGCGTGACCGCGTCTTCAAGGCCCTGAAAGATGTTGGCGATCACCTGCAATACAGCGTGTTCATGTGCGACCTGAACGAGCGCGAATACATTCAATTGCGCGTCCGCCTGCGCGAACGCATCAACGCGAGCGAAGACCAAGTTCTGATTATTGACCTTGGACCTTCCGAACGCGAAACCGTCGAACGGGTCGAGGCCATGGGCCTTGCCCTCGGCAAACCCCAACGAGTCCAGATCGTCTAGTGCGAGCGGTGGAGTGGTGACACTTTACCGGGGGTCGCTCGTAGACTTTGACAACGCTAGACTTGTGGCGAATGACAGCAGCGTTATTCACTCTTCAGCGCAGGCATAATCGACACCGCTCGAAAAACGCCTCGCGCCCCCTTGCCTGACAAAGAGTTAGGAGTGGGGGATTTCCGTGGTCGAAAGATCACGGCTCCATTGAAGCCTGGTCAGCCGGGCGGCGCCTATTGCCGAGTCTGCGCGGAATTTCCGTGGTCGAAAGATCACGGCTCCATTGAAGCGTAGACGGACACTGGTCACAACTGGCTTCCGCTTAATTTCCGTGGTCGAAAGATCACGGCTCCATTGAAGCGCTAGCGTGTAATTGCCGCCGGATCCAACGCCAAAATTTCCGTGGTCGAAAGATCACGGCTCCATTGAAGCTATTTTTAAATAAGGGCCTTCATCCCAGCTCTCGGAGATTTCCGTGGTCGAAAGATCACGGCTCCATTGAAGCCACCTCATCTAGGAATACGATCGCGACATGTCTGTCGATTTCCGTGGTCGAAAGATCACGGCTCCATTGAAGCCTCACTGCAGCAGGCGCAGCGCCCTACCGAGACGGAATTTCCGTGGTCGAAAGATCACGGCTCCATTGAAGCAACGTATCGTCTACGCTAGGCACTTAATCTTACTATTTCCGTGGTCGAAAGATCACGGCTCCATTGAAGCAGCACTCTTCTTCGCCTCTTCCATTCCTTCACTACCGGCATTTCCGTGGTCGAAAGATCACGGCTCCATTGAAGCCTCCGCTCCACGTTTTGGTGGCTGACGCGGCTACCGATTTCCGTGGTCGAAAGATCACGGCTCCATTGAAGCTGTCACGGTTCGCCGCATCTGGAGGTGGCTGGATCGTATTTCCGTGGTCGAAAGATCACGGCTCCATTGAAGCCGTTGCCGTAGCCGTAGCCGTCGCCGTAGCCGTCGCCATTTCCGTGGTCGAAAGATCACGGCTCCATTGAAGCTCTGCCGCAGCCTGAGCACGAAGCGACTTGATCTCATATTTCCGTGGTCGAAAGATCACGGCTCCATTGAAGCCCGCGGTATCTCGCTAGCAACCGAGCGCCTAGAACCGTATTTCCGTGGTCGAAAGATCACGGCTCCATTGAAGCATAGATTGGTAGTGTGTGAACGTTAGCTCTCGCTAGCCATTTCCGTGGTCGAAAGATCACGGCTCCATTGAAGCCTTACGCGCGTGCGGTGTGTCGCTCGCAGAAGCGAAAATTTCCGTGGTCGAAAGATCACGGCTCCATTGAAGCGTAAGTAGTCGGTCCGTTGAGGATGCCGGACTACTTATTTCCGTGGTCGAAAGATCACGGCTCCATTGAAGCACTAATTGGCCAAAAGTCGCAGACCTTACTGTGTGCATTTCCGTGGTCGAAAGATCACGGCTCCATTGAAGCCCCCTAGCCCAGGGGTCAGAGAAAATTCTACGTCCTCATTTCCGTGGTCGAAAGATCACGGCTCCATTGAAGCGCTAACACACGTCAGCTAATGGTCTGGTGTCGGCAATATTTCCGTGGTCGAAAGATCACGGCTCCATTGAAGCGACTTAGCATACAGCTTTGACGCTGATTGACTGAGTTTATTTCCGTGGTCGAAAGATCACGGCTCCATTGAAGCCGCTAGCCACAGCAAATTCTGTAGGTGTTCGCGTCATTTCCGTGGTCGAAAGATCACGGCTCCATTGAAGCATGATAGGGAGGGTAGGATTGACGATAGACATGGAAATTTCCGTGGTCGAAAGATCACGGCTCCATTGAAGCAAACGTAATTGCCCACATACAAGATTGCTTGGACTACAAAGAAAAGGACAGGCATTTAATTGATTGACACCGCTGGTTCTTTGTCACGCTCCTCGTCCATGACTACGGCTCGTCGTAAAATTCTTGATCGCGCTCATCCGACGTGGGTGCATTGTACGTCTCGTTGTGTGCGGCGGGCGTTTTTGGCGGGGGATCGGTTTGCGCATCGGAAGGTGTGGTTGGAGGAGCGGTTGCAGTATTTGGCGAGGTGTTTTTCGGCAGAGGTGGCGGGTTATGCGGTGATGAGTAATCACGTGCATGTGATTGTGCGGATGAATGCGGCAATTCCGCATACTTGGAGTGCGGTGGAGGTGGCTCGTCGGTGGGTGTCGGTTTATCCGCGAAAGTATTTGAGTGACGGGACTGGGGTGTTGCCAAGCGATGAGGAAATCGCGGCGATGGCCAAAGATTCGGCTAAGGTCAGTTTGTGGCGTACGCGGCTGGCGGATTTGGGTTGGTTTATGAAAGCATTTAAAGAGCCCATTGCTCGACGTGCGAATCGCGAGGACGATTGTCGTGGCGCATTTTGGGAGGGCCGCTTTCACTCGGTGCTGTTGTTGGATCAGCCGGCGTTGATTGCGTGTTTGGCCTATATCGATTTGAATCCTATTCGTGCGAAGATGGCTGATCGCCCTGAGAACTCGCAATTTACTAGCGGTTATCGGCGTATTCATGCGCGCAATCGTCATCGGGCGGCAGAAAAGATTCGACGTCGTGAGCCGAAACGAGCGGCCGCGTTGTTGGCTAAGGTTGGCTTGGCGGCGAATGCCAAACATGCGGAAGATGGTTTGTGGCTGACTCCGTTGGCGCGCTGCCAGGTGGGCGAGCCGCTGGCGAATAAAATGTTTACTCCGGATGATTATTTGACGCTGTTGGATGCGACCGGGCGCTTTTTGAAAGCCGGTAAACGCGGAGTTATTCCCTCAGATTTAGCGCCGATTCTGGCGCGCCTGGATATGAGCGTCGATGCTTGGCTGGCGACGATGCTCGGTTGGCGGATGTTTGCGTTCACCAGTGCGCTTGGTCACGCGAAAGTCTGCGCGGTCGAGGCAAAAAAGCGTGGCCTGCAATGGATACGTAATCGGTGTCCGCTCTTTGCCGAGAAAAGCACGGAAAAGAGCGCGGAGCGAACCGACGTGGCGTAATTGGAGGTTCTGCGTTTTAGGATGTTGCCTCTGAAACGGTGTAAGGATGCTGCTGCCATGACTGAACTTATTACAGGGCAGGTTCCGACACCGCTGTTGGAGGCTCGGGCCAAGGTGATGGCCTATGTCGAGTCGCAGGTAAGGGCGGCGCGTGCCCGTCAGCAAGTCATTGTCAATCTGTTGGGGTTGGCTGAGCGCTCGGCGGCTGATTTCGGTCGGCCCTGTACGCTCGATGACATTAATGCCGAACTCGACCGTGATCGTTACGGCCGCGCATGATCGTCACGTTCTTTGATACCGGGTGCTGATCGCGGCGACCAGACCCATTGGCGAGGCCCTGGAATTAGGCGTTGCGCTTGGTCGTCCGTTGTTGCTGGTTGTTAGGTATCAGTAATGATCAGCACCGACGACTGTAGAGAAGTAAATGTCCAAGAAGAAAAATAAATTATCTGCGGCACAACGGGCAGCACGGCGTAGCCGAAAGGCGGAGTTCATGACCGTGTTTATTAACGGGAAACAGAAAAAGGTTCGGCGTCCGCCAACTATCGAGGGCCTAGATGTCGAAGAGTTTATCCGAAGAAATGCGGACGTGATGTGGCTGCATCAGCATGAGAGATGGGAAGAATTCTAGGCACATAACCTGTGCGACAGGCGGCGATCTCATGTTAAACCCAGCCCGGCAGAGCCGGAACCAAAGGTTCATGATCGGCTCAGCCGGGCTGTGATGCTGTTGTTTCAGGGCTTCGCCCCGAACCCCACGTACTACGCGCCGAAAAATCTTCGTGTGAAAAGGAGGTTTCGGCGCGTAGTAATACAGCGCGCCGGTAAAAGACGGAAGCGTGACGGCCGCAAGTGCGGCCGCACTTGCGGTGGTCAAGCGCGGTCTTCTTCACGGCCTTCGCGAATCAATTCGACGGCGGTGGGCATTCCCGGTTTCCATGGCGGTATTTGCTGGCGCAGGTGGTCAGCTTTTTTGAGCCAGGACTTCATGTGCCGTTGGCCAGCCTCGCGTTCCATCAATGCGCGGATCTCATCTTCTAGGCTGCGCTGGTGGGCCTTGGCCTGACGACGGAACCATTCTACGACTTCTTCGTCTACATTATTAATGATGATATTCGCCATGACGGTCACCTAGCAAAAGAAAAGAAAAAGAAAAGGCATTTAATTCGCAAAAAGAAAAGGACAGGAATTTAATTCGTACATTTAATTGGGGCATTTGGCATTTAATTAGACCGTCGAGATCATTGAGCGCGCGACCTTGGTCGATCGGGGTTTCCTTGGCTGGAAACGTGATCGCCGTGCAGGTCATCCACAGCCGCCGGTTACCACGCCCTGGTGTCTGCGCCTCATCTTTCCTGAGCCAGTGAGCGGTCCCATCGTACTCGGATATGCTTCCCACTTCGGCCTTGGCCTCTTCGCAGCCGAATCCTGACAGATCAACGTTTGGTCCAATCGAGCACTTTGAGACTACGGACGCGCTTGAATTCGGCGGTGTTATGCGTGGCGATGGACCAGCCATGAGCGAGGGCGTGGCCAGCCAGCAGCGTGTCGTAGGTGCCAATCGAAAGGCCGTTGGCTTCCAGGTGTTGGCGCACGTCGGCGGCGCGTTCTGCCGCCACGCTATCAAAGGGAATGACCACCAGACTGCTGAGCAAATGAGTGACGTTGAGTTGTTCGCGGGCAGGGTCACGAGCCAGACAGACTCCGGACCACAATTCGAAAACGCTGATGGAGGAAATATGACAGGTGCTACGCGGGTGTTGGTCGAGCCAGTTGCGCGCATCTTGGCGACGGCGCAAAATGCCGATGAGCAGATCAGTATCGAGCAAGATGCCGTTGCTCATCGGACTTTATTTCCGTGGTTATCCCAGCGCCGGATTTTGGGTATGGGTGGTTGTGGCGGGCGTTCGATGGTCGCGTCAGGCAAGATGCCGGCAAAGACGGCGTCCCACGAGTCGGCTGGCAAGGGTTCGATGATTAATGCATCGCCTTCACGACGGATCAGTACGGTTTAAGAAAAAGAAAGGTAAGAAAAGAAAGGGACAGGCATTTAATTGATTACAAGCTGGGGACGATATTTATGCGGAATAACAGGCTGATTTAGAAGAATTGGCAAGGGGCTGTCGCCGTGTTTAGGTTATGCGGCACGCTCGTTTTCCGTGGCTTGGGCGCGGTCAATTTTCCTGCGGGGGCGGCGCTTTTTTTCTTGGCGGGCGCATGATAGGCGGCAGCGACTGAGCGGACGCGATTGGCCATGATGTACATCTTGGTCGTACCGCTGGAATAGACCAATTCGTTTGTCTGCAAGCGAGCGCAGCACTGGCTTGCTGCCGGTGCGCATGCTCGGTGACCTCAATAAATCAGCGCTTGGTCCAAGCGAAGACTTTCAAACTGCGGATGCGTTTGAATTCGGCGGTGTTGTGTGCGGTGCGCGTTAAGCGAACGTTACGTGAAAGCATTCGCGAGTCGATCGAGCAGCGCAGCTGGTTCGCGTTCGATTATCAAGCGTTCTACATCGAGCGGGCGCATAAATCCTTCGCTGACGGCGTGGTGTAAGAATTTTAGTAACCCGTCGAAATAGTCGTCGGTATTGAGCAGTCCGATCGGTTTGCGGTGGAGGTCGAGCTGCGCCCAGCACAGAATTTCGCACAGTTCGTCCAGCGTTCCGATTCCTCCGGGCATGGCGATAAAACCATTTGCGAGATCGGCCATCAAGGCTTTACGTTGGTGCATGGTGCTGACTTTGTGCAAGCGCGTGAGCGCGAGGTGGGTCAGATCCATGCGGTCGATGACTTCGGGAATGACGCCTTCGACCTCGCCACCGGCGGATAGCACGGCGTCAGCAACTGCCGCCATCAGGCCACAGTTGGCGGCGCCATAGACCAAGGTGATTTTCCGTCGCGCTAAATGCGCGCCGAGCTCGCGTGCCGCTTGGGTGTAAAGGGGTCGTGATCCGCTGGCGGAACCGCAAAAAACGCACATGACTGTCATGCTTGCACCGTGCATTCGGCCGCAGGTCGTGCAATCCCGCAGTGAAAACGGCGGAGCCAAAGCGGGCTGAAGCGTTTGCATGGATGCTGGAACGAGCCTGTCGAGAGTAACCTTGCATCACGTCATTTACGGAATGAAGGGAATCAATTATGCGTTGGTCGCTTGCATTGTTGGTGTGTTGTCTGCTGGGGTTGAGTGGCTGTCATGACGTTGCGGTCGATGATGGTAGTTATTCCAGTTATCAGGTGACGGTGTACACGGACGCCCAGCCAGACGCTTTGTATGCTGGCATGTCGACCTCGCTGGGGTCAACCTACGTGGTCAATAACGCATCGATTACCATCACCGCTCAGGATTGGATGGTCACGTCCGCGTCGGGCGGTTACGTCTTGGCGGACTATGGTCGTGAGGCGGTTTTCACGCCAGGTGCTCCTGGTGTTTATGTCGTGCGCTATCGCACCTGGTACTACAGCAATTGGGATTACGACGCGTGTTCGTGTAGCACTTCATCTGGTTATCGTGAATCATATGTGACCGTGACGGTGGTTGCAGCGCCTTACGGTTAAGCTGGCGACTGAACGCTGGCGTTCATCGCGATTGCGATGCCGATATCACGGGCACACTCTGGCGCATGCGACCGATTTTATTAGTGGGTGGAGCTCCGCGAATCGCGGTGGACGCGGTACGTTTTATCAGCGTTGCCGCCAGTGGTGCGACCGCGGTGCAGCTCAAAGAAAATCTTCAGCGTCAGGGATTGGTTGCTGAATTATTGCTTGGGATGGATGCCAGCCCGACGGTCGCGGCTCAGCGATATATCGATCGTGAGCAGTTAGAAATTGCCCTCAAAAATTGGATTGCGCTGAATCCCACCGGCGTGGTGGTGATGTCGGCGGCGGTGAATGATTACGCTGTTGCGCACGTGGTCATTGATCCTGATGGCACGCCGACGCGGTTATCAGCAGGAGCAAAACTGCCATCGCGTGCTGGCGCCGTCAGCATTCGTTTGGAGCCAGCGAGCAAACTGATCGATCAGTTGCGCACGTGGGGACTGAGCGGTCCGATCGTTGGCTTCAAATACGAAGATCATGCGACCGTAGTGGCCGCTGCAGAATCGTTGCGCCAGCGGGTCGGCGCGGCGGTTGTCGTGGCCAACAGTTTGTGCGGCCAGCGGCAGGCGCTGGTTGATGCTGATGGTGTTCACGATTTTGCTGAGCGTGCAGCGCTGGTCGACAGCTTGAGCGCACGTTTGAAAATGTTGGCGCGCAGTTAGCGCGAACAGCGCGAACAGCGCGAACAGCGCGATCAGCAATGAAAAAAAGAATGAAATAAAGCTAAGTGAGGTCGAATAAACCCTACACTTTCTTCGGTTGTTTCAGCCGCCTGTAACTATCGATCAAGTCTGTGTCGTATTCACCGTTACTGCCGAAGGCGCAGAGACCACGGAGGGTACATGGCGGACCACGATCAGGCGGCAAGCTCTATCGATCAGCTGGAAAACC
>JAYVSL010000258.1:0-18451 GCA_043775355.1 Planctomycetota bacterium | reverse complement strand
GCCATAAACCCCGAAAAATTTTTCTGAGCTGAATGTCAAGTGCTAATTTACAGAAAAACCGGGTAATTCATGGCATTTTGCCTAACGCAACGCCATTGGGTGCTGGGCGGTACGACGCAGGTGCAAATTGGCTGGCAGCCACCGGCTGAAGTCGCTACCGGCGAATCATTAATTTTGAGTGACGGAGAAATCCGTCTGTTCGTCGGTGAACGCAGTTTACGTTATGATCTGGCGCTTGATTTAACCATTCTGCGACGAGCACTCGATACGGTGAAAATCGTGATTCCTGCTGATACCCAGGTGTTGGCGGTGGAGGGGGCCGATGTTCGCACGTGGGAACGCACGGTTGCTGCTGATGGTGCACAAACCTTGACCATCGCTTTGCATCAGCCGGTGCTAGGCCCGTATGCAGTGCAGGTTCGCATGGAGCGCGCCATCGATGGTTTAATTCCTGGTGCAAGTCGTCCGTTAACGGTGACGTGGCCAATGGTGTTTGGCGCGGCGCGTAACACCGGTCGCATTGCGGTGGTGCAAGCCGAAGGCTTGGTTGCTGCGGTCGATACCGCGAACGGTCTCAGTCAAATTGATCCGAGTACCACACGCACCGGCGCTTCGGCAGTGGCGGCCTATCGTTTCTATGCGGCTCCACCTGATTCACGTTTATTGGTCACGCGCTTGGCCAGCGATTTGCGCGCCGGCGTTCATCAGTTAGTCCGCCTTGGCCGCGAAGAAGATGTGATCGCCGTGGTGTTGGAGTTGGATGTACGAAAGGCCGGTATTTTCGCGCTCGCGCTTGATGTTCCCGCAGCATGGGAATTAGTCGATACCAGTGGCCTGCCGCTTGATGACGCGCGCTTGGGACCGGTCAACGGCGCGCTGCGACGTTTGGATCTGGCGCTGCGTGGTCGTTTGCTGGGCGCGGGTCAAGTGGTGGTGCGTTTCAAAGCGCCGCCATCGATTCCACGCGAAGCGAAAGCGGCGGGCGCAACCGTTGCGGTCGCACGTTTAGCGGATGCGCATCAAGTGCGCGGCACCTTAGCGGTTGCTACGCCGTCAAGTTGGTCGTTGACCAGCAGCGCACGAACGGGCCTGACGGGAACCGAAGTCGAGGTGTTGCGTCGCGATGGTCCGCTGGCGCTATTGGCGAAAGAGTTGAAAGAAGACGAAGATCTGCCGCTCGGTTTTACGTTTTTAGGCACTGAAGCGAGCACGGTATTAGCCATCGCTCCGCGTGCACGTGAGCTCAGCATTCGCCATGAAGAACTCATTGTGGTTGCCGAAGGTCATTTGCGTCGACTGGCGACGCTGCGGGGTGAAGTGCGCTATAGTGCGTTGTCGGGTTTGCGTATCACCGCACCGACGGCGCTTGATGGTAAATTTATTTTCAAAGGCACCACGTTAGCAGAACAAGCGGTGGTCAGTCGCGCTGATGGTCGCAGCACCTGGGAATTGCGCTTTCAAGCACCGATGACCGGTGCTTTCACCATTACGGTTGAGGATCAACGTGATGTTCCTGCATTAACGGCGGGTACGCCGTTACCGCTGACGATTGAGCCGCTCACTATATTGGATGCGACCCGCGTTAGTCATGTGTGTGCGGTGGCTCGTGAAGGCACGGTTGAAGTCAGCGCGACAGCCAATGGTTTGGAAGTGGTTGCACCCAGCGATTTGCCTGCGGGTTTGCATGCGCAAGGAGTGGTCGCGGGATTTCAGGGTACCACGAGTGTCGCTCTGGCTTTGAGCTTGGTGCGTCACGATCTGGTTGCGCTTGCCGATGGTGCAGTGACAGCAGCGCGTTATTTGGCGGTGATCAGCGAAGAAAGATTACTCCGCGTTCAGGGCGAATTGGTTTTGAGCACGCGCAGTCGGCCATGGTTGGAATTGCGCTTGCCTGCTGGAGCGGAGCTGCTGGAAGTTTCGGTTGATCGTCATCAAAGCCGTCCGAGTCGCCGTAGTGATGGCAGCGTGGTCATTCCCCTTGGCGATGGCACGGGTTTGCGCACGCAAGTGGTGGCGTTTGTCTATGAACAACATCTTGGCGATCAGCCACTCGGTTCGTGGGGCAGTATCGGGCTGACGTTGCCAACGCTTGGTGGTTCGACCCAGGCCGACACCACGGCTCGCCCGCTGCCGGTTGGTCCGGTGTCGTGTGAGCTATTTCTGCCGTCGGATCTGACCGCCTGTGGTTGGCACGGTGATCTATCGTTGAACCAAGAAGGAATTCCTTTGTGGACGATCTTGCTTGCGCGTCTCAATGGTGATCAGCAGGCGCGTACACAGCAGGAATATACGCTTGCCAACGACGGGCTGACGGTGCCCATTAGTCTAAGTGGACATCGCCATCATCTGCAACGACTCGGTGACGGTGGCACGGTAAATATGCGCTTTATGAGTCAGGGCTTGCTGAATTTGATTGCGCTTGCTGCGCTCGTGATCGGTGGACTGGCGATGTGGTTGGCGCGTCGTCGCACCGACGTTCTTGCTGGAATAATTATCAGCGCCGCTGTGTTGGTGGCTGCGGTTTCCGCACCGTGGCTGATCGTGGTTGGCGGTTTCGCGGTTGGTGTGTTCGTGATCTTGGATCTGTTGTTGATCATCGGTGCGCTGGCCAAATACCGTGTTCGTCGTGCGCTGCCGCAGGTGGTGACCGCAGATCCATGGTTAGAAAAAGCCAAACCGATGCCGGTGAAAGTCGAATCACCAGCGCCGATGCATGAACTGAAAGCGACGGAAGTTCCGCCAGTATCGCCAGAGAAAGCGGATGCTGGGAATGCAGAGACGAAATCGACCGACGATAAGCCTGCGGAACCGCGGCCATGAGGATGTACCAATTTCTGTTGGCGCTGACGCTGTGCTTCAACGCCGCCACGGCGGGTGAAGCGCCGATTCAGCCGCAACTATTGCCGATGGAGCAGTTGCTCAAACATTTGGATCAGTCGCAAGAATGGATGCTGGTGCCATTGGCGGATTATCGCGCAGTGATGAAGGCGTCGGCGGTGAAAGAACCGCTCGATCCAGGTTTGCGTGGTGCGCGTATCGCCACCGCGCATATCACGGGAACGTTGAGCGGTGATCGCGTGTTGGCGTTGCAAGGTTCGTTAGTGGTGAACGTTCACGGGCCAGGACCACATCGTTGCCAGTTGTTTGCTCGTCGTCCGTCGCGCATCGGCGAAGTCATGTGCGATGGTCAACCGGCAGTGGTGATCAATGCAGGTGATGGAATGGAGGTGTTAGTTCCAGGTGACGGCGTGCATCAGGTGATGGCGTCGTGGGGAATCGACTTAGTTGGCAAAGATCGTGATCGTAAAGGTGAAATGCCGATGCCATTAGCGGGCGCGGTGACGCTGACTATTGATGCCGCGACTGCGGGATCATTTTCAGGAGATGCGTTAGTTGCTGATCCGGCAGCCCCGGGTCGCTGGCGATTGGTGCGTGGAGCCTCGGCGCAAGTGGATGTGGTGTGGGAACCGGGACGCCTTGGCACCGACACCAGCGCGGTGTTCGGTGTTGAACAAGTGGTCCAAGCCGAAGTTTTGAATGGTCCTTCGTCGTTTCGCTGGGTCGCGCGTATCGTCGCACGGCGCGGCGCGGTGCCGGAACAAATTGAGGTCGTATTGCCACCAGGCTGGCGTCTGACCGAGTCAGCAAGTGCGGGCGTTTTATCGTTGAGCGAACTCCCCGATGGCCACGTGCGTTTACGTTTGGCTCCAGGCACCATCGAAATCGCCTGCGATGGTTTGCGTGAGTTTTCTGCGGCAGTGGCACTACCACACATCATCGGCGCTGCTTATCAGGGTGGCGTGGTGAACTTAGTTGGTCCGTCAGGGTTTGATATTTCAGCGCCACCGGAATGGCGTCGCCTTGAAGATGGTTTATCAAAAACTCAACGCGGACGTCATTATGCCGTTCCGGCACCGGGAATTGGCGCAGTTCCGCAACTTGGTGAGGCGCGTTGGGGCGTTGATGTTCGCAGCAGTGCGAGCGTGGCGCTGACGCATATCGGGACGCCTGCCGGCGATCCTTGGCGGATGATTCAAACTATTGAATTGGCTGAGCACGGTCCGCGTCTGGGGGACATTGATCTGCAATTGCCCGCTGGTTGGCGTTTGGAAACCATCAACGCAGATAAGCCGATGTGGCTGCGTCAACTCAGCGGCGGCGGAGAAGTTTCAGAATTGCCGTCAGGCTCCGTGATCACGGTGGTATCACAGGCAGTTGGCGTGCGAGCGATGACGCTGACGTTGTCGTTGTCGCGGGTGGATCAGGCGAATGAGCAATTGTTGCCAGTGCAAGTTCGTGGCAGTCGGCGCAGTAGCCATCGCTTGTCATTGTTGAGCGCGCAGGCGATCGATACGCAAATCACGGCGGTTGCTCCGTGGCGCATGGATGCTCTTGGTGGTCCGAGTTTGCCGACGGGTGTTTTGCGTGCTGAATTATTTGCTACGGGAGAACTGGCACCCGTACGCGTGGTGACTCGACGTTTGGATCCGGAGGTCGGCGTCGAAGCGGTGCTGTATCTTGCTCCAGGCCTGCGTGACGATCATTGGGCGCGTGTGGATATGCGACTGAATATTCGCTCTGGCGAGGTTGAAGTCCTGCGTCTGGATGTGCCGTTGCTGCGTGACGGACGCTTACAAATTATCAGTCCAACGCTGCGTCTGGATGAAGAAGCCACCACGCTCCGTTTGCGTGCAGGTTTTCCATTCATCGGCGAACATTTATTGCGCTTGGAAGGCGCACTCGATCCGACTAAGGTTGGCCAACTCGTGCGCTTGGGATTACGCATTGGCGATCCTGCGGTGGAGGTGCCTGTGCGTCAGGTGGTGGTGATTCAGGCTCCGCCATCTGCGGACTTGGTGTTGCAAGCGGGAGCTGGTGTGTTGTCACTGGCGGTCGATGCATTACCGGCTTGGAGTCGTCCGCTGCCAGGAATTCCGGTTTCTGCCGCGTGGCGATTAACCAATGGCGAGACCGGTGGCTATCGCTTGGATCGTCGTGCCTTGGCGGTCGGTCCTGTGGGATTTATCGATCAACTGACGGCGCGTACCCAGGTTGATCATTCTTCGACCATGACGTTGCTGACCGCGCGCGTGGCAGCGCCGACTCTGCAAGCATTGCCCTTGGTCGTGCCACCGGGAATGAGTTTACTTGAAGCGACCGTTGATGGTCATGTGGTTGCCGTGCGTCGCGTTGGCACTGGCAATGAATTGCCGTTGCCAGGTCGCACGCAAGTCCAAATCGCGTTGTTGTTTAGTGGCCAGGCTCCGGAATCGGTTTGGTCGTTATCGTTACCACGCCTTGGTACGTTGCCGGCGACGACCATGACGTGGACGGTTGCAGTGGCGGGCGGTTGGCGGGCGACAGTTATTGAAGATCCAACGGCAATGGTGCTTGAAGAAAAAGAAATATCTACGTATCGATCATGGTTTGGTAGTTGGTGGGAAGCCCCAGTCATGAGTGAAGTCCCGCAATTGCCCGTGCAAATACAGACGAATCCGCAGGTTGATCAACGGGCATTAAGCCAAGCTGAAGTTGCTCCGCCAGCGTTGGGTGAGCCGCAATTAATTTTACGCGGACATCTTTTTTCTGGAACGCGTTTGGGTGGCGAAGCGCAGGTGAAATTGCAATTAACCCCGATCGCGAGCTTTCGCACCTGGGATCATGTGGGTTGGGTGATGGCGGTGTTGGCAGCAGTGCTGATGACGTGGCGTGGTGTCCTGCGCTTGCGGCTGACGGTTTCGTTGTCGGCATGTTTGCTCGCCTTTGCGCTGCATGGTTGGGGAATATCTGTGGGTCCTTTGCTGGCGTTCAGTGAATGGCTGGCACCACTGACCTTGGCAGCGGGAATGCTGTGGTGGTTGGTTCGTCGTCGTCCTGTGATGCGCTTCACCGCACCAGCAAAATCCTCGGTGGCCGTGTTATTCATGATGATGGCGATGACGGTATCTGCAGGCGAAGCCCCGAAGCCGGTGTTGATGGGTTATCAACGACTCGATCCAGCGGGTGTTCCGCAAGACATACGTGTGGCCTTAACCAAAGCGGATCTCACCGCGATGTGGCAGCGGGCACAGGCCGATACCTCTGCGCCTGCGGTGTGCGATTTAGCTACGGGAACACCGCGTTTTTCACTGCATTTTGCTGATGGGCATTTGCTCGGCACGATGTCGCTCGCCGTTGCTGTGCCTGGGAAAGTTTGGCGTCAAGTTACGTTACCATTTCTTCCGGGATCGGTGCGTGGGGTGAGCGCACGACCACTCGCCGGAGTCGACCCTGGCACGGTTGCGTGGACCAGCGATCAATCGGGGAATTTGGTTTTGACCCTGGCGCCATTGCAGCAAGCGGACGTGATCGTCGATCTTGATCTACCACTGACGAGTGCAGCGGGAACGTGGAACGTGTTGATGCCGTTATCCGCCATCTCGGGTGGCAGCATGACGATCAACGCGGCAGCGGGATGGGTGCCATGGATTGCCGAACGCAGCATGACGCGTGATGGTGAAGGGCCGTGGCGTTCGGATCTTCCGGTTGGTCAACCGACATTGTCGTTGTCGTTACGTCAGCCGCTGGCCGCCATTGCTCAGGAAGTGCATCTTGGCGTTGAGCAGCGTGTGCGCGTTGCGTTGCGTCGTGATCGTTTAGAATGGAGTGCGGTGCTCAGTTGCGTCATGCAGGGGGCCGGTGTGCGTCGAATGACGATGACCATTCCTGAAGGGTTGGCGCTGACGGCTATCGCTGGTGATGGCGTTGCTGATTGGAATCAGCGCGGCACGCAAGTTGAAGTCATCGCGACCTCGCCGCGCACGGATGCGTGGACCATGCGCCTTGGTGGTGTGATTGCGATGAAAGAAACCGCGATGAAAGAAACCGCGGACATGCAACGCGCGGTGCTGGTGCGCGTCGATGGCGCGGAACGTTCAAGTGGTCGTTTGGATTTATCCGCTGGAGAAGGATTCCGCTTTGAACGTCCCGCAGGAGCGGCCATTGAGCGCGTTGATCCGCTGTCTGGCGCAGATCAAGCCGTGCGCTGGAACGCTGATCCTGGCGTAGTTTTGGTGAAATGGCGGGCGCTCGACAACGACTTAACTTCCACCCTGCGCGCAGCGTTGGTAGTCGGTACCGATCGGGTGCGAATTCATGCCACCATTGACTTCGCTGGTCCAGGGCAACGCGATGTCGTGCGTCTTCGTTTACTTCCGCCGTGGCAATTAATCGCCGCGCCCGAAGGCACTGAAGTGGTTTGGCGTGAAGTGAACGGTCAACGCGAAGGCGCACTTCGCTCTGCTAAGCCGTGGTCGGCGGGTACATCGATCGTGTTACATTTGGAAGCCGAACGGCGAGTGCTGGGCGAACATATACAAATGCCCGATCTGCGTCCGTTTGGTGAAGGAATTTCTGCCGAAAAACAAATTTGGACGTTCGCCGGTGCCGGGGATCGACGACTGCGTTTGGATGATCACGAGCAACAACAGTCGATGAATTTAGACGCAGCGCGAACCATCGTTGGTTCGTTGGTGACACTGAATGACGATGAACGGTGGTTGCAGGCGTGTTCATGGCGTGGCGATCGTGGCCCAAGCGTTACGGTGACGACAGAAGACGCTGTGGTGCGCGTTCGCGCCAGCCATTACATGGTATTGGCACAAGATCGTGTTCGGTGGTGGGCTCACTTGGTTCATCAGGTCGATCAAGGTGAATTGACGATTATGCGCTGCACATTGCCGAGTGCAGCGAAGCTGACGCGCGTGAAGGTCGATGGGCTTGGGACTTGGTCGCAAGAAGGTCGTGAACTCACGGTGCGTCTGGCAGCTCCGACGCGGCGCGCGACGGCATTGGATTTAGAAGTAGAAATCGCGCTCAATAAAGACGCTGTCACCATAGATGGAATGCTGGCTGCGGGTGGCACGGGTCCACAAGACGTTGCTTTGGTGGAAGAAGATACGCTCGGTTTGATGCAGCTTGATCCGCAAGGTCTAGAAGCGGTGACCGATCAAAAAACGTTGTTCTCTTGTCCCGTCGGAGTTGATCAGTCGGCCATTCGCTATCGTTGGCGTTCGTTGCGTCCGCAATGGTCATTGGCCATTAAGCGTGAAGCGTTAGTGACAACGAATGATCGTGATCGTATCGTGACCCTGGTCGATGCGGTCAGCGTGTTGGGCATCGACGGCGAATGTCGTGGGCGCGCCACCTGGCAAGTGCTCAATCGCACCCAAACGCAATTAAACGTGCATTTACCAGCGGGTTTAGAACTGTGGGAAGTCCGCGTCGCCGGACGCGATGTGCGCCCGCGCCAAGGAGCAACCGCCAGCGACGTGGTGTTACCGGTAACCCCGCAACGACCAGGTGAAGCCGCTCAGGCCATCACCATGACGTGGCGTGAACGCTTGGATCCTCAGCGCATCATCAGCCCTGGAATGCCGCGTTTCACCGATCTCAAAATCATGCAAGGACTGTGGCGAGTGGTGCCGCCACCCGGTTACGAACTCACTCGTCGCGGCGGCACGATGCTGGCCATCGATGCGGTAGAAATCGAAGCGAGCCGTGCCATGAGTGCGATTGACGAACTTAAGCGCCTGCGTGGTTTGAGTGACCTCGATGATGTTGGTTTACAGCGCTTGAATAATCAGCTGGCGACTATTGATCTGGCACTGTGCGACAGTTTGGTGAGTTTGAAAAATGGCACAGATAAAGTGCAGTCGCAGCAACGGCAGTCTTATAACTATCAAGTGATCACCGACGTCAATAGTAATCGCGCTGATTTACAGCAAGAAATTAAGCGAATTGATACCGTGCGATCTTCCCGTAATACACGCCGTGGCCAACTAGGCTTGGATAATCAAAGTCAGAGTTGGGCGGATGTGAAACTGGTGAAAGAAAACCAGGGAAAAGAAAGTCCGGGAAAAGGAAGTCAGACAAAAGGAAGTCAGACAAAAGAAACGATCGCTTCGCCGATCAATGCCACTTATGCACCGCGGGCGAATAATCCCGTAACGCCACGTCAAGCCACGCCATTGCTTGCCGATGCAAATCTTGGTGCCGGACAAGCTCCCCCAGGACATCGCAGCGACGATCAAAGCGCCGTGCTCGGACTTGATCTGCTCGGCAACGTCGGCGCCGATGGCCTAGCACTGCGCGCCCAAGGCAATGACCTCCGCATGGAACTGACCATGTCCCGCACCGGCAGCAACGCGCAGCCATGGCTTGCCGCGCTGGCGTCGCTCATGGTGTTAGCCGGCGGCCTGTGGATCAGCCGCCGCCGGTAAAAGAAGGCAGGAAGTTGGAACCACCAAGTGAATGGTCCATTAATCAGCGTGTTTTCGTCACCGCATTGAACTACCTTGCCCACCTGAGCAGCCCTTCTCGGCCACGCCCGGCAACCACATTGCCGAAACCCAAGCGCGCACTACGTTGCCGCCCGTTCACGCAGCATCAGACGTGGGCCTGTAGCTCAATGGTTAGAGCAGGCGACTCATAATCGCTCGGTTCTGGGTTCGAGTCCCGGCAGGCCCACCAATACTAACATTGACATATGGCTAAAATTAATGGTTCATTCGGCAATGGTGGGGCCGATTGAGCGCGAAAATGAGAGCGGATTTATGGTATGAGTACTCAGTGCTACTGACTTTGTGCGCGTGCTAACGCCATCCTAAATCTGTTTATTCACCGGTGCTCCATGTCAGATTTCTCCTTTTCCAGACAACTTTTTAGTTTGACCTGAGCGTCCGCTCCATGACGAAGTCATGGCCGAAAAAGCCTCGGCCAAAATCGATATCAACCGCTGAGCGCAGGGTGAAACCAACGCGGAAATAGAAATTAATCGCGGTAATGTTCAGTCGATTGACGTTGAGCGTGATGGTTCGACGTGGTTGCTCATCCAAGTGCGCGATCACTTTTTCCATGAAGCGAGTGCCAAGCCCGCGACGATGGTGATCGGGATGCAGATAGAGCGCGTCCAAAGTGGCTTCATCAGGCGCATCGTCGGGCGTTGATAAAAAAGCGTAACCTGCCGCCAACGGACCTAACCAAGCAATGAGTAATAAAGTGCCACGCTTGGATTGGCGCTCACTCAAGGCCTCTATGGTGTAGCGCTGCTTGAGCATGTAGTCGATTTGCGCGGTGGAAATAATCGACGGATAGTAGCGCTGCCAAATGTCATGCGCGAGCGACGCGATGATCGGCAATTGATCATATCGCGCCTGGCTGACGTTGAGGTTGTTCGCTGCTTCAGATGACGCTGAGACTGCTGAGACTGCCATAAGATTTACTGACTCCGTCGAAGTCGTCGTCTGGCGAGAGTGAACAATCAAGAGGGAAATTTACCGAACAAGGTGACCGAAATTTTCGCCAAGTGACGAGCGAAATGACGGCATTCGCGTGACCGTATCCTCGACCGTTATTCGACCGTGAGGGGAATTACTTTCACGCGAATGCTGCCGTTCATGGTTGCTGCCATGGCGGCGAATGCGGCAAGACCACCACCTCGGCCACCTCGACCGCCGGCTGCTGCTGCTGGGGGCTGGGGACGTTGCGCAAATAACATCAGCGGGCCTGTGCCGGTGATAATACCCGGCGGTTTGTCTTCGTCTGTGCCGACCACGCAGCGCAGCGCGCCGATGTCGCCAGCAAGAATCGAGGCGCCTTTCCACGTGGTTTGAGCGACCGGACTGCGTCCGTCAGAATACGACCAGGTTTCAGTTGGGTGCGGCACGACGCGTACGGAATGGCCTTCAGAAAGAACCACGTTGGTCTGCATGCGGCCGCGATTCGAGTCGACGGTAAAGATGACGCCTTTGAGTTTTTCCCACTGACCGGGGCTGATTTTGCTGTAGTCTGCGTCAGGGCCGAGCGGGAGAAATTCCTCAATCTCGCTGATCCGTTTAGTCGCGGTCGCAATGGCCGCACCGGTCAGCCCAGTCGTCCCTTTGCTGTACCATTCCAGGGCGTGGCGCCAAAAAGATTCCTTGGTCGTGCTGCTAGCACGTTTTCCAATATCGTACCACTGGTCGGCGATGGAGAGTTGTTCAATGGATCTGCTGTTGGAAGCGAGTTCTTGAGTTGCTGCTTTATTCAACGGCGCGTCGTTGCTTTTAATCAGGAGTGGAAGCGCGCGATCCCAGGCTTGCACGTCGACGGCGAACCATCGTCCGGCGATCGTGCAGGCAGCGGCATCGTCGGGGTGATCAAAGAGTTTCAGCAGTGCGGGCACCACGGCGACGCCAGAAATTCTCGCCAAATGCTGACGTTGTTGTTCGACGTTGGTCGGTCCGGTGAAAGTCGTCGCGAGCTGATCGCACAGCGACATCACCGCGAAAACGTTGCGTACTCCGACGGCAAGCTCACGGGCTTCCGTCAACAGCACATAGCGCGAAGCCGTATCTTGATCACTTTTTTCAGCTTGAGCGATCATGATGTCGACCAGCCCAGCGCGTCCTTTGCTGTTAGCGTAGGAAGTCTTGTAGAGCTCTTTTATTTTGGCCGTCAGTGACGTGACGGTTTCCGCGTCAGGTGGTTTGATCTTGGAATTTGCGGCAGAAGCGATGCTGGTCGCGTCGGCAACAGATCCTTTGGCATCAGTTAGCGCAGCCGTGTTGTCAGAAGATTTTTTCTCTGCCGCAGTGATTTCTTTCGCCCACTGTTGTTGCGCTTCAAGGCTTAATCGTTGCGCGGTGAGACTCGCCGGAGTTCCCTGAAAACGTACGGCAACCTCGTAGTATCGAATGGCGATCTGGTGCAATTCTTGTGGATGAGCTTGGGCATAAGTGTCGGCACGATCCATATAGCCTTGAACTTCACTGGCATCGACCGCGCGTTCAGTTACCGCGTCGACCTTGGCCAAGGTGGCACGGGTTCCCGCGTCCCCGTTGGCCAACTTAGCGCGGTAGATTTTCATGGTCTCTGCGTCCATTCGCTTGCGGCACCAAAAGAGCGACGCCTGAAGATCGCAAATCGTGTCGGTATCGCCTTGAGCTTCGTACCACGGCAGCGCAGCGGCAAAACCAAGGGCGGCGTCAATGATTCGCTCAGGCTTAGCGTCCGATTCCACCAGCGCGGCTTGAGCCTGCTCGACCAGAGCTTGGGCTTCGACCTGCGACGCCGGTTCACCGGCGGTCAGGCTCTGAACACCGAAGCAAAAGCAGAGCAAAAGCGATGGAAGCATGGTGCGCATGTGACGTATCCTGGCGTATGAAATCTGAGAGCGACAGCGTGGGGAATGGAAATCTTCCACCCACAGACGCAACGTAAGCTAGGCCATGCAAAAGACGGACAGCTTGCTGGCGGCCAGCAGACTATCTGCTGAAAGCCACATGGTCTTGTGTGTTTTTGTTCAGGTTGTTGTCAGCCGAGAGATCCATGCGCTCATGTCACTCACGCACCCATTCACCCAGAGGCAGAAAACAGTGCACGAGAGGAAGGGGGAAGGTGACAAGGTAAGTAGCGGGGTCAGTCGCCGGTGACGATAGACCCGTCCTAAAATTAAATTAAGTTTTTTTTCGGAACCGAACGAATAAGCGACAATTAGCGAAATTGCCGCATGCAGCAACTCAATGCGATAGTTATTTCCCAGCCATTTTGGCGGTAATTTGTGTCACTCACGGAGTGAGGTAATTGTCCTGGTAAAACGGGTCGGTTGGACATGTGTCATTTATTATACGGTTCGCTGTCCGGTTTTTATTTCGCCTATCGTCTTACTAACATGAGTGAGCACAGATTTAATGTCAGATTCCGTGCGTAGCGGAATTAACATGGAAGCGCTTCCGGTGACGAGAGGGCTTAGAGCGTAATGAAATCAAGCGATTCGCCGACGAGTTCGCCCATAGGGTAGGCTTGCTTTATGTTGCGTGTGATGATAGGTATAAAATCCTAATATGAAACGATGACACTAATGAACGTAATTATCCTCATGAATAATGTACTTATTCGATCGGCTAAAATTTTGGATTTGGACGCTTGTCCACCATGGGAAAATGGCGGACAATAAGGCGGACAATAAGGCGGACAATAAAGTGTCGTGTTCGGTGCATTTAATGAGGGGTGAATCATGAAGAAGATGCGTCATGTGTGCGCGGGTTTTACCTTATTTGAAGTCATGATCTCTCTGACTATTCTCAGTATGTCTGTCCTTACCGTGCTGATGCTCATTCCAACTGGGCTTCAGGCGCAACAGCAGGCACGTTTGAAATTATTGGCAGCCGTCAAGGCTGAAGAGATGATTGAGATGTTTAGTAAGTCGATTTTAGATAATCCAGGAGCCGATAATGAAGGCGCCAATTTATGGGACATTCATGCTGGACGTTGTTCTCAGACGTGGGATTTAGAAAAATTATTATCAAACCCGTCCTTTGGCTTGATACCAGTGCCGCTTGATATCGCTCGACGCTTAGATTCAGAGAATGGCGAGATTGCTCAAATTATCGCAAATGGTGGCAATATATATTACTCAAGGCCACAGTCATTACTTCAGACGAAAATACATGTAAGTAATGCGAGTGGCAATAAAAGTCCGCCAAACGAAACGCAGTTAATGATCATAGCCATTGCTGGTTCAGCCCAGCAAAATAGTATTTATAGTTTTCCCCTAAAAAGCTGGCCGTACTATTCTGATTATCCATCGCCTCCGATGCATGTGGAGATGCAGCCTAGTGTATTTGTTCCGCCGATATCGGTACCACCCTCCTATCGAAATTACTACAATTGGCCGTCAATTGGTAATGGGGATGAGTTTTGGGTGATTCCCTGGGAGCCCATCTCTGCTTTGCCTCAATCGGCTCAAGACGTTGATGATATGCAGGTGGTTTATTCATGGTTAGAGGGTGCCGTGCGCTACGGGTATATGCCTTATACGGGGGGGAGGTTATGGGATAAGCCAGTTTTATCTGGTTTTGCTAATGCTAATGCTAATGCTAATGGCGGCGTCGGCGTCAGCGGCACCCAGTTTACGACTAATTTTCCTCGTCGTGACTTTGGTCCTCATGTCACTAAGAACCCGTTAGATATTAATAATAGTACGACTGGTGTCTCGTCTGAGCCCGGTCGCTATGGTACTTATCCGTCACGTCAGTCATGTGTGAAATATGTGCAAGCAGCATTGTGGTATTACAAAAAGGTCATTGGAAGTGATCCGATACACGGGCCTTCCTTAGTTAGTCAAACAAATAATCAGCCAATTTTTAATGCTAGTTATGGAGGCAACCCTGCTCTCCTGAGCGACGGAAGCTGGAATGCTGATGCCTTTAAGCATGTTCAGGCTTGGCGATTTTTGGCGCATGCTTCTATGTGCTTAATGTCGTGGTATCCACAGGCGGAATTGCAGGCAGGTATAGATATTCCTTCCGTAACGCTGAAAGGCGAATCTTCGCCAAATGTAAACATTACGGATGCTGATATTAAATTTTATCATGAACGTTCAGTCTTTCTGGCGTATGACTTTGCTGCTCGTTTCCCATATGACTGGAGTGTGCCTCGTCCTGGTTCGCGTCCGCAGATGATGGATGTTCCACTGATGCAATGGGACTTATTTTCTCCGGCGTTGCCGGATGGAGGCGTTGCGCCTACTGGTTGGCCTCCCAGTGCTTCCGGGGATTTCGCATGGAATAATATATTTGGACGATCGACCTCTGATAGTCCTCATCAATGGCGGCCAATTTCGGCGCAGGATATCAAGAACATAGGCGTTAGTATATGTTACCCTGCACTGGCTATTGATAGTGCGCAGCGAACCACTGCTGATTCTCCAGCGTATGGCCCATTGTTTGGTAATAGAGATCATTTTAATCTCACAAATAAATTTGACGCTTATGAGCGCTGTCGAGAAATTGTTATTTGGTCTGCCGATTGGATGAATTATACAGATTTTGAAACCGCACCAAGTGCGCCGGTTGATGCCTCGCGGTATCCTCTGGCAGCGGCATGGGCCACGAATAGTAGCGATATTCGTTCTGCTGTGTTCAAAAACTTTGACCAACGTATGGGTATTGGCGTTGAGACGCCTGCAGACAACACGTTGATGTCATTTAATAATCCAGAAAAGGCATTTTTATACACTGAGGATATGAGCGGTGTATCAACCGAGACTGATGTATCTAGAAAAGTGCTTGGCTATGTTAACAACTGGGAAAGATATGATCCTACGCGTTTGATTGATCTCGGGTCCCCATTAGTGAATCGTAAAATATTTTACGGGGCCCATGGTGCTGACCGTAATAATAACCAACGTTTAGATCGCGGATTATTGCCGCCTTCTGTGCGCATGAAGGCCGTCCAGGTTTCACGGTACAATTTTTATGATCCGCGCGTGCCCACGTGGACTCGATGAAGGAGGACTGTATGTTTCATGGTCTTCCTTCCGTCATACGGGGGGCTTTTACGCTGCTTGAATTGATGATTGCGATAGTTCTTTCTGCAATAATTATCCTCACCGCTGTGTCAGGACTTCGTACCATGGCACAGGCAGTCACCGCTGCCAATAGGCTATCGCTAGAAAATGCTTTAATGCGCGCTGGTTATTTTACGGCACAGGATCAATTAGACTTTTGGACAAATGCGGATGATCCGACGGACACCTCCCGTCAGAAATTGCGCAAACAATCATTGCCATTCTGTCCGATGTATGGGACTGGTGGTCAAGGTTTTCATCTTGTTGCTGATGGACAAAGAATTCAGGGGCCGACAGCACCTGCTTCTATTCCACGTGCCGTTACTCCTTCCGCACTTAATGTGCCTGCGGCTGAAGACATACCGGGTTATTCAAGTGGAGGTCCCAAAGTGGAGATTAAACCGGCGCTAGAACTCTCCCAGGCCGTTTCGCAATTGGCCGCTTCAGAAAGTAAAATTGGTTGGGATCCGACCCTAGCCTGGGCTCCTCATGATCCCAAGACGTGGTATCATGGGAACTTAACCGATTCCCCATTTAAGTCGCGTTTTTGGAGCGACATGGGGGGGAGTGCGAATTTAACGATTACGAAGCCAGATAACTTATTTATGGATACCTTTTCCATGTTTCTGCACGGTCGTTCTGCCATTATAAGCAATGTTGACGATAAGCCTGCGCTATTTTCTTATAATATTAGTGACTTTCAGTCGTCATCTATTCCAGCCGTTCAAGCTGAATCTAACGATGATTGGTCGGTAAATATTCAATCAGCAAATTTAGCGCAAACGGTAAAGTGTCCGATTGATTATACCGTAGGTACAGAGGGGGTTCCACATCGATGGTACCAACGGCAGGTATTGGGATTAATTGGAACTTTAGGGTACGTTGGTTTTATGAGTTACATGCCACCGAATGCTGTTTATGGATTTTATACAGGATACCAGGACGTGGATGGATCACCTTATGGAAATCAGGGGTATGATGGCCTGTGCCATGGTAACGGGTTGTTTTCTGGTCTGTCTGCCTATTCAAACCCACGTACCATGAGCGCCATAGAGCCCGGATTAGGAACCTTTTTTGTTTGGGGTGATCCTGTAACACTGCTCAGTCGCACTCGTGGTTTAGTCGGGCACACGTGGCAAGTATTGGCCGCACAACCACAATTCGAACAAATGGGCAACGATGTTAATGTATTGAGAGTTACCAACCAAATGCTTTGGCAACATACGGCAAGTAACGGCGATGGTAGTGAAGCGCCAGAAAGTCTTCTTATGACCTCTCGTTATTTACATCAAGTGATGGGTGATGCCAATAACAGTTACCGTGGTCCTGAGGCATGGCCGAGAGTGAGTGTTTCTGTTACGCGCATGTTGGGTTTTGCTCATTTTCAAAACAATGCCGCCATTCAAATGCAAAATCCACTGACCGGAAAAGTCATTGAGTTTAGCTGGATGGGATTAGGGACCAGCCTGCGTGGGGCACGAATGCAACGCAAAAAGAGCGGTGGCTGGGCAAATTGGAATAATGCAAGTAGTGCGTATTCTACCAATGACCCCAATTTGGATTCCCGCTAATGAAGACGCAAAGAACTATGCAAATTATAAAATCTAGAAGCGGTACCGTATTAATTATTGTTTCCGGGATTGCTGCTTTATTAGCAAGCTTGGCATTGGCATTTTTGCTGCGCATGAGAACCGACATTGAAGAGGCCCAGGCCGTTGAATATTACGCGCAAGCTAAGCTGATGTTGGCAGCAGGATGTAATTATGTTATGGAGAGCTCTCGTTTGGGTTATGATGGTATTAGTCGGCTTCCTCCATTGCCTCCTCCATTGCCTGGTCCTGCTAAAGGTCACGACGAGGCTTATGGCTGGGTGGATGTGCGTGACGGTTCCGTCGGCCCAAGATTTCAAGATATCAATAATCCAGTGTGGACAGTACCGTCGGGGTCACCGCTGCCAATAATAACGGTTGCTGGGGTTTCGCGCCCAAGTTGGCCACAAATTGGCGGTATCGTTCGATGTCCTATGTATCGAGTTAAGCGTCCGCCGTTCGCTGTGAGTTTGCAGGCTGCGTATAATAAACCCGCTGACCTTGTCGATCCGTGGCCACTGCTCATTAATCCTGATCCCCAACCAGCAGATAAGACTAGCTATAATGCATATGCTTCAGGAGATCGTACTCCTGAGATTGCGTCGGTTGGCAAATCATGGTTTCGTGTGTTGCGCGATGGGCCGACGACATTCCTCATTTCTTGCGGTGCAGGAGGAACGAGCGGCTTCAAGGATTGGGATGAGGTTGTCGCGTATAACGCTGAACTTCAATTCGGTTCTGCAGGAACGCAGGGCAAAAGATTCTTTCTGGAATTACGCTCAATGGAGACCGTTCTATGGTATCGCGTTGAGTGGCTAGCTGCTGGATTGGACGTATCCAATAACCTATATAGCCCAGATGCTGGTTCCCTTTATTATATGAATAATTATTTAATGAAGAGTCGAAATATTTCGCAAGGTAACCGGGTGGGGGCGCGCAATTATGATATTGTTGGTATCGGCGCCAATTCCGTGCCGCGATATCCGGTAGGTGTTATTCATTGGATTCAGCGCTTGCGTAATGAGCCTACTTATTGGTAGACGTAAGCATGCATGTGATCGGCAGTACGTGCTCGACCTACGTGCCGTTAAGGTAGGTATTCAGTCCTTATCCAGCGAATGGCCCGGATCCGTGCACGGTGGGAGCGAGTTCGCCTTCGGCACCTTCGAGATCGCCGAGTTTGTGCAGCTCTTCAAATTTAACTGAGATCTTGGTCGAAACGCCGGGTTCATTTTGGGTGATGCCGTAGATCGCATCAACGCGCTGCATGGTGCGTTTCTTGTGCGTGATGACGATGAACTGGGAATCTTTGACGAATTCTCGGAGCATGTTGCAATAGACGTCGACGTTGGATTCGTCCAGCGGCGCGTCGACTTCGTCAAGAATGCAGAAGGGGCTGGGCTTGGTCTGATAGACCGCAAACAGTAGCGCAATTGCGGTGAGTGCTTTTTCGCCACCGGACAACTGGGTGATGATTTTTGGATTCTTGCCC
>JAYVSL010000257.1:0-9357 GCA_043775355.1 Planctomycetota bacterium | reverse complement strand
TCGTCAAAGGGTGCCACCGAATTAGCGGTCGCCAGCTGGCGTCGTTCTTTTTTTGCTGACTCTGCCGGATGTCGCGTGGCCTCGGCGCGTGCGGGAAATGTTATCGGTGGCGGTGACTGGTCGGCAGACCGCATCGTCACGGATTTCGTGTTAGCCATCCAGGCCGGTCGCCCTTTACGTTTGCGTCATCCGCAGGCGACACGCCCCTGGCAACACGTCCTCGAACCGCTGTCGGGTTACCTGAACTTAGCGTGGCGCTTGTGTCAGGAAGACGGCCAATGCTTTGCCGAAGGGTGGAATTTTGGCCCCGCCGATACCAGCGTTACCACCGTAGAAAATCTAGCTCGTCAATTGGTTGCCGCCTATGGCAGCGGAACCGTGGAAATTGCCGCTGATTCATCGCAAGTGCATGAAGCGGGACTACTCAAACTCGATTGCAGTAAAGCCGCCGCGCGCTTGGGCTGGCGCGGCGTGTGGGATGTCGCCGAAACCGCTCGTCGAACGGCTGCATGGTACCGCGAGCAACAGGCTGGCCGCTCCGCAGTCGCGATGGTTGACGCTGACCTACTGGCTTACGTTACTCAAGCACGCTATCAAAAAATTCCCTGGATAACTGGAACCGGATCATGAACAAAGATCGTATTGCTCAATTGCGTGCTGAAATTCTGACCAAGACCAGGGAATTAATCACCCTGCGCGAAGCACCACAGGATTTTATTCCAGGACAAAGCGTCGTGCCGTACGCTGGGCGGGTCTACGACGCGGACGAGGTCGAGGCAGGGGTCGGCAGCATGCTCGACTTCTGGCTTACGCTGGGGCCTGAAGGAGATGCTTTCGAAAAGGAACTAGCCCAGGTGCTCGGTGTCCGCCGCTCGCTGCTGGTTAATTCCGGCAGTTCGGCGAATTTGGTGGCGTTTGCTGCACTCACCAGTGCGAAGCTCAAAGAACGACGCATCAATCCGGGGGACGAGGTCATCACCGTGGCCGCCGGTTTCCCGACCACGGTTGCTCCCATCATTCAATGCGGAGCCGTGCCGGTCTTTATCGATAACGATCCGCTGACGGGTAACGTAAAAGTTGAACGATTGGAATCCGCTTATGTTCCGGGCAAGACCAAGGCGGTGATGATGGCGCACACGCTGGGCAATCCCTTCGATCTCGGTGAAGTGACGCGTTTTTGTAAAGACAAAGGGCTGTGGCTGATTGAAGACAACTGCGACGCCTTGGGCAGCCGCTATGGCGACAAGTTTACTGGCACGTTTGGGGACCTCTCGACTCAATCGTTCTATCCGCCCCATCATTTGACTTTGGGTGAAGGCGGCGCGGTCAACATCACTCGCGAGCCATTATTGAAGACGCTGGTGGAAAGTTTTCGTGATTGGGGCCGGGACTGCTGGTGTCCGTCAGGCAAAGACAACACCTGTAATAAGCGGTTCGACTGGCAGCTTGGCGAATTACCGAAGGGTTATGATCACAAATACATCTACAGTCATTTGGGCTATAATCTCAAGCCGCTTGATCCGCAGGCGGCGATTGGGCGGCAGCAACTCAAAAAGCTTCCGCGATTTAGCCAGGCCCGCATTGATAATTGGAATTATTTGCGTCAAGGTCTCGCTGATCTGGAAGATGTCGTCGACTTTATTTTACCAACGCATGCGAGTGGCTGGACTCCGTCAGGCTTTACGTGGCAGGCGGGCAAACCCCAGGTGTCACCTAGTTGGTTTGGTTTTATGTTGTTGGTCAAATCGGATTCTTTGACTACGCGTACATCGCTCGCGCGTACACTTGATGTCGCTAAGATTGGTAATCGCATGTTGTTCGGCGGCAATCTTGTCAGGCAACCGGCATTTGTGCAGTTAAAAAGCGACAGCAGTGGGAACGCTTTTCGTGTAGTGGGAGATCTGCAAGGAGCAGATCGTATTATGACTGATGCAGTGTTCGTTGGTGTGTATCCTGGCCTGCAGCCAACGCATTTGGATTACATGGTCCACGTTATTCACCAAGCGTTTAAACGCTAAAATAAAGGTATGTCATGGAGATCATTCCGACGGAGATAGATGGGTGTGTCGAGGTTCATTCAGGGGTTTTTACCGATGACCGTGGTACATTCGTTAAAACGTTCCATGCAGATCAGTTCCACAGATTAGGGCTCAATGGTGTTTGGCGAGAGTATTTTTATAGTTCGTCAGCGTTAGGAGTTGTGCGAGGATTACATTTCCAAGTTCCACCCACTGACCATATAAAACTAGTTACCTGTGTAGTTGGCGCTGTGTGGGATGTCGTTGTTGATTTGCGCCGTACTTCACCAACTTACGGAAAGCATGTAGCCCGGGAATTAACAGCAGATCGAGGTAGTCTTCTTTACATCCCACGCGGCATGGCCCACGGATTTCTTTCGCTGACCGAAGGTTCGGTAATGCTTTACGCGGTCGAGACAGTACACGACTCCCAATGCGACAAGGGTATCCGATGGGATTCGTGTGGGATTTCTTGGCCGTCTGTTGGCGCACTTAATATGTCTAAGCGTGATGCAGCCTTACCACCATTCGACAACTTCGAAAGTCCGTTCTGATGCCTCGTTGTCTTATTACGGGAGCCACTGGTTTTATTGGCGCTAGAGCCACCGGCGACATGCAGCGGAACGGATGGACCATTCATACATTAGTGCGCGATTTGGCGCGGTCACCTACGGCGAGCGCGGTGCACTCTTATGACGGTAGCATGGTGAGTATGCGTAAAGCACTGTGTGCGGCAAATCCAGAAGTAGTTATTCATTTGGCTACCTGTTACCTGAAGGATCATTTGCCTGAGCAAATTCCTGAATTAATTAGCTCTAATATCATTTTCGGCACACAGCTACTTGAAGCGATGGGAGAAGTTGATTGTGATTGTCTAGTTACTACCGGGACGGCTTGGCAGCATTTGGACGTGGCCGATGATGGCTATCGCCCTGCAACTCTCTACGCGGCTACCAAGCAGGCTTTCGAGGACATAGCTCGCTGGTACGTTGAGGCGCGTAAAATGAATGTAATTGCTTTACATTTAGGCGATACATTTGGCCCTGGAGATCCACGCCCTAAGATTTTTAATATACTTGCTGATGCATATCGTGCTGGGTGTGCAGTCGAATTAAGCCCCGGTGGCCAATACCTGGACCCACTTTTTATAGTAGATGCGGTTTCGGCGTTAGAAGTTGCAGCTCGAAGGTTACTAGCTCACGAAGGAAGCGGGTATGAGTTGTTCCGGGTCTCGCCCGGCCTTCCGATTACATTACGGGAAATGGTTGAATGTTGGTGTAGCGCTTATAACTCTTGGCCTGAGCTCAAATGGGGTGCGAAGCCGTATCGTCAGCGTGAAGTAATGAATCCGTGGTTAGGTGGTCAACTATTGCCGGGCTGGAAAGCCAAGATCGGTCTAAGAGAGGGGCTAGGGCAGTGCGTACTCGCCGAGAAGAGCCAGGAGCGAAAGTGACCCACGTAGCAATCATAACTAACATACCTGCAAGCAGAAAGTAGTTATCTGAACAATGCTTTCTATTATTATTCCAAGTATTAGGAAAGTTCCTAACCACTTAATTGAGGCATCTATCCGATCTGCGATGGAGCGTTCTCGTGAAGTGGTATCAGAGATCGTTCTAGTCGACAACTCTGGCATGTCCACAAGTTGGCCAGAGGCGGAAAGTGCTTCTTCCAATGACTTACGGGTAAGAATCGTTCGGACAGCCACGCGCTTGTGCATGGCTGACAACTGGAATTTCGCAATAGCACAGGCAAAAAACCAACATGGGATACTTTTGCATGACGACGACCGCTTAACCAGCATGTTCGATGACATTGGGAATGATGTGTCCTCGATTGAATCGTTCCGTGTCTATCCGTACATATTGGCGTCCAGACGCATGCGCTTGAGGGTTAATTTTTCTAATTCTTTCCACAAAGCCGGGAGGGATAGCATATTCTATCGCACGCCGAAATTATGCTCCACTATCTTCAACTTTAATGCCGTACAGACTGCCGGTGGCTGGCAGGCGAAAGATGGATTTTTTCTAGATTATGCTCATTTCTTGCGAATGAACGCTAGTGCGCCTTGCACTGTGGGTCGACAGATCATTGGGGAGTATTGGATACACGGGGGAAACTCTGTGATGCTGGATCGAAATAAAAATTACGGTGATCATGTGCCAGAAATTATTAAAGATTTGTACGCGCTTTATCCAGACGCGAAGTCGCGTGCCTGGATTACAAAACACATCAGCGATTTTTGTTACGGACGCGTGAGCATTGATCATAAGTTGTCACGCTGGGTGAGCAGGATCTTCTCAGGCTCTTTAGTATAACTCATAGACATGCTGACACTGTACTACGCTCTCTACAAGTGTCTTACGGGCATAGGCGTTCTTGTCCTCGTGAGTGATGCCGAGCATTATACTTATGCGAGCATCGTTTTTGCTCAGGCAGTTTTAGTTCTACTATACCGCTCTACATCGTCTCCGGCTTTGGCCGCTTTAAGGACAGAAGTAACAGCTTGGCCTAGAGCGAATATTGGACTTTGGCCGGCGTTCGGACTTATCTCTTTGTCGATGGCTGTTCTATTCTGGCAGATCGGGGTGCCGACGCTCGCAGACGATCCAAACGTGGCCAAGACGATGCTCCAAGAGCATCCCATTCTTATAAGATGGTACCGATTTTTTTTACCCGCATGTATAATTTTAATGATCTGTGCCATTAAAATAAATAGTCAGTTACTGAATGGTAAACATTTAGCATTCATCGGTTTCGGCTTTCTGATGGGTCTGATGCTCGGCTTCAAGGGATTTATATTAACATATGTGTTGATTCCACTTGCTATCGCTGTGGCCGGAAATTTTAAATTACGCGTGTCTCGTATCATTTTGATGGGGATTTTCGGGGTTATCGTAAGCGTTTCCCTGGTTGCATTTATTGAGCGCCTTACGGTGAGAGAAGCGGCTATGTTTTTCGCGACCAGGATCACCGTAGTGCAAGCACTGGGGCCAAGTCAAAGCTTGCATGAAATAGAGAATTTACGTGGATACGATGTTATATCTCACGACTTATCGACTGCCATGTATCGGATTGGATGGGAAGGCGGAACCGCACAGAGCTTTAATGCATACATGTTTGAGCAAGTAATGGGTGAAAACCAATACGGCATGGAAGTCACGGTGCCTTTTTCGCTTGGTTTTATGATTCAATTTGGTTTTATCGGGTTGCTCGTTGCTTCTTTTATCGAGACCGCGCTTGCAGTTGTTCTTTTTCGCAAGACGGATTCCATTGGAGCGCGAGGCAATTCTCCGATGGCTTATACGATCATGGTACTTGCATCTATGGCATTTATTGACGCAGCATTGAATGGCGTACTTTCCATTAGGGCTCTAGATTTTCTAGTTTCCCTGCTATTTTTCGCTCCGTTTATATGGTTGGTCAAGAGCTGCCTTATGCCCAGGCGAATAATCACGTCGCTTAACGCATCAATGCCCCCAACGGAAAGGCCATGAGATCTCCGTCATGAGTAGATGGAATCAATCTCGATTTATCTGGTTTGTTGCAGGTGATTTCTTCGCCCTTTTTTTAAATGCTCTAGGGTATTTTCTTTGCGCTCGATGTCTTTCATCATTTGATTTCGGCCTCTTTTCTCTTTGCCAGAACGCCATTCAGTGGTTTGCCCCTTTGATATTGTGGTCTTTTTCGTCTTACGGAATCCATCTTATACAGGCGAGTCATTGTCCTGTTAGGATGGCATGGCGAATGACTAGATTCAGACTATTGGTTGCTAGTATTTCCTCATTATTTATTTTGACTTTTTCATTTCCGTTGTTGTCACTCAATACTACATACCAGCCATTAAACGTAATGATTGCCATGACGTTCTCTAGTGTATTGCTGTTGATTCGGGGGCTTGAACAAGACCACTTGAGCTTGGCGCTAGATCGCGTCATGTGCTATTACAGTTTTAGAATCGTTTATGCTGGTGGTTTCTTCCTTTGTATCTTGTTCATATGGACGATGCAGGATCCTAGTCTGTTTCTCCTGCTGGCCCTTCAGGTCGCATCCATGAGCTTTGCTATTATAATTCAGCGGATATTTCTCAAGAATGAATTGTCGGGCCTCCGAAGCCAAGAAGTAAAAGCAACCGATAGCCGTCTAGAGCCTCGAGATGTGCTAAACGCGGGTATGATCACAGGTGGATCTTTTTGCATGATGGGCGCGTATAACCTTGACATTTTCATGTTAGTATATTTCAGGATCGGAACCGCCGAAGAGGTGGCAACATATGCTGTCCTTGCGAAATGCGTTCAGTTTGCAGTTCTGCCCATGAGTGCGGCGATTACATCGCAAGTAAACACGCTCGCACGATCGTACTTTGATAAAGATGCAGACGTCTTCCGTACCCGTTGGAAAAAACTTGCGATGATTACGGCTATATCCGGAGTGATGGGTGCTTTGGGAATCATAGCTTGCGGTCCTTTTCTGTTGGAAATGGTTTTAGGCAAGCCACATAGTCTAGATTTTAATATCATGGCGTGTTTCGCCTTAATCTATCTTTTGATTGGGCTTGCGGCCCCATCAATTTCAGTTCTGCCATATGTGCAAGCAGGGAAGACTTACCTTGCTCACTATTTTATAGTGTTGTTAGTTGTTGTTCTGGCGTCACTTTGGTTTTTACCTGTATATGGAATAATTGGCGCACCGATGGCCTTGGCGGCGGGACTAGTCGTTCTGACGTTGTCTGCTACGATTTCCTTTTACTACATGTGTATGCGCCAATTTTCTGCGCCTTCAGGTTTACTTTAATAATATGCTTATCGCTGAAATAACCTAGCTCAACTGACATCATGAACATATTATTGATCACTCCGTCGATCCACTGGCGTTCACACGAGGCAAGAATCGCTGCAATGCGACATGCCGCTTTACAAGCACACCGAAATAATACGCGTGCAATCATGCGTCATCAACGGGATGATATCTCCCATGATGCAATCGCTATCTGCCGCGCATCAATGCGCTTATGGATTTATGATAATGAACCCGAAATAATGTTACAACATGGAGGGGCAACATGAATGTTTTAATGATTGTTCCAGGCATCCCATTCCCTCCTAAGCGAGGATATGAGGTTGGCGCATACAATGTCATTATGCAGTTGTCCAAAAATCACCATATTTCACTTCTTTGCTTACATACTAATAAAGCACCATCTCTTACCGGTGACAGTGTTATACCGGCTAACGTTACAGTATACACGCATTGCATTAGTAAAGTTGATGTAATTTGTGCTCTGATAAAAGGCATGATTTCCAATGTGCCACTTCAGTCATTGTTGTTCTCTCATGATTCAGTTAAGCGAAAAATACTTAAAATCATTAAGTCGTCAAATGTCGACGTGTGCCATTTCTATACCATCAGAACAGCCCCTTTAGCACTGCATCTTCCCGTGCCGTGCATTATTGATCTTGTTGACTCTATGGTATTAAACTTTGAGCGTAGACTTGCGGGATCTGGCATAATACGCAGGATTATATATCATTTTGAATTGCGAAAGCTGCGCTTCTTCGAACCGTTCATTTCCTTTAAGTTCACAACGGCATGTGTTTCTACGATAGACGCCCAAGTTATCGGAAATAATACTGCAGTCATACCACTTGGCGTGGATACCAATATATTTTACCCTATTGGGAGTCCGGTGATTAATAAAATTGTCGGATTCAGCGGTAACTTATTTTATTCCCCTAACGAAGAGGCTGTCTTATGGTTTATTAACAATTGTTGGCAGGGAGTGAGGGCTAAGCACCCGACTGCAATTTTTAGGATTATCGGACCACGTCCCTCTAAGCGCATTTCGCGTCATTCATCGTTAAATGGGATTGAAGTTATTGGCCATGTGAAATGCATGGGTGAAGCTCTGCGCAACGTGTCTGTATCCGTTGCGCCGATGTTAAGCGGTTCTGGAATGCAAAATAAAATACTTGAGGCAATGGCATGTGGAATTCCAGTTGTTGCAACGTCTCTGGGACGTGGGACGATTAAGGCTGTGCAAGATGAATCTATCGTAATTGCCGATAGCAGCGATGAGTTTATTAATTCCATCTGTGATCTTTTGGATACTCCCAAGCGCCGAAGTGACATAGGTATTCAAGGGCTACAGTTAGTTCGACGCGGCTATACTTGGAATCAGCACGCTCAAGAGGTTTTGAGATTATATCATTTGGCTTCCGCAAGAGTGCCATCACATCAATTGACTCAAAGAAAGTAGCACAATGAGTATTTTCGGAATAATTAACAACATCACTGGGCATCCACTCATGAAAAGGAATAAGTTTGCCTCAGTATTTAGATTTATTCAATGGCAGGCGGTCTCCCGTTCGTGATCGTCAGCGTGCATGTCAGCTATTTTGATTAAAGTATCCGTGAAAATGAACTGTCAGCAAAAAGCATACTGCCATTACCGTCTTGCTCCGGTGTTTTGCTCTTGAACGAATCGAAATCAATATTCGCCGTTTCGGGAGCAAACGGATTTCTCGGCATGAGTCTTTTATCGCTCTTAGACGAACGAGTCCTGACCGTGCGAGCACTGGTTCGGCAGCGTGCGGTGATGCGACGACCAGAGCACGGAGTCATTGAGATCGGGGAATTAGGAGGTGTCGCGCTTACGCCAGCACTTCTTACTGGATGCACGGTTGTCATCCATACGGCAGCTCGGGCACACGTCCTGCAAGAACACGAAAAAAACCCACTCGCGCTTTTTAGGCGCATCAATACCCAGGGCACGATCGACCTTGCCCAGGCAGCAGTGGTTGCCGGTGTTCGTCGTTTCGTCTTCGTGTCGTCAATCGGCGTCCTCGGCAATCATTCACGCGGTCACCCTTTTGCTCCAAGTGATCCGCTGATGCCGGTCGAGGACTATGCGATTTCAAAAGCAGAAGCAGAGAGCGCTTTGGCAGAGTTAGCAACGCGCACTGGTTTAGAGGTGGTGATCGTCCGGCCACCATTGGTACATGGGCCGGGAGCAAAAGGTAATTTCCACCGACTTCTTGAAGGTATTGCGAACGAGCGTTCCTTGCCACTTGGCGGAGTTAACAATCGCCGCAGTTTTATCGGAGTATCCAACCTCGCCGAGGCCCTCATAAAGGCCGCCACAGCTCCATTTTCTGATTTCTTTCCTTCTGGCGAGAAAAAATCGGCAGCGATTTATCACGTTGCTGATAACGGCATCATTTCCACCCGCCGATTGGTCGAAGTATTAGCCGACGGCATGGGCGTCAAACCGCGCTTGATCAATCTGCCGCGCTGGCTGGCGGTCGGCGGCGCAACCCTTCTAGGAAAAGGCGCCATGGCC
>JAYVSL010000256.1:0-12116 GCA_043775355.1 Planctomycetota bacterium | reverse complement strand
CCGATGAACCACACGGGAAAGCCGGATGCGGGAAATCCGCCAGTCCGGTTTGACGAGGGGGATGGTCACGGCGTCAGCCGTGGCCATCTCTACTCTACTCTGATCCTGCCTTTCCAGACAGCTTCTTAGTTTAAAATCAGCGTCTTAGTTTTATTCGCCGACATGCGACGATTGAGCATGGCTAAAAATTTATTATCAAGATTGGTCGTGTTGCCAGCCAGTAAGCTAATAATGCCTTGATAAATGGATGGTTCACGATGTTCGCTGAAGAATAAATTGTCGATGAAGTGACCATCGTACCACAGGCGGATGAAACTGAAAAACGTCGCTAAGTCATGGTCGGTGGAATGACGCCATTCACCGAGGTCGCCATCGGGTCCAACTTTATGCAGGGCATTTCCCAAGCGCCAACCGGCGCGGGTTGCCAGCAGCACGCCGCTCGAAAAAATCGGATCAATGAAACCGCCAGCGTCGCCGATGAGTGCCCAGCGGTGGCCGAGTCGTTGTTGAACGCGATAACTAATGTTTGGTGTAGAGCGAACGGGATCAGGAACTTGTCCGCCTAAGCGAGCTTTTAGCTCAGGAAAATGCGTGAGATTATTGCGGAAGACATCGGCTGGCGTGCCGCCCTTAATAACCGCATCGCGGGTCAGGACTAAGCCGACCGACCATTTGGTGTCTGTCAGTGGAATCTGCCACGCCCAACCAGCAGGACATTTGCTAATAACGATGTCGCCGCGTTGAGCACCAGGAACGAGCGGCAGAGCAGCCACATGACCATAAACGGCAGCGCGCATCAGATCGCCTTCGCGATCAACAATTCCCAGTTGGCGACCGATGAGGGTGTCGCGCCCCGACGCATCGACGACGTAATCGACTTCCAACGTTTCATCATGACCGGGAATGCCGCCATCGTGATGAATGACCGGCGCGACGCCGGGGCCAGTTGGGAGATCGACTTTCCCAACGCGCACGGGGCAATGAAGTACGGCACCAAGACTGACAGCGTGCTTCAGTAAGACGTGGTCAAAGTGCGAACGCTCGACTTGGAATAACGATGGTGGATCGCAAGGCATTCCATCGGCAAAAGGGAAGCGACAAACTTTATTCTTTTTCACCAGCTCAAAAAAAGCGGCTAACTTGGGCATGTATTCATGGCTGGCGAGCGTTGAATGATCAAGGCCGATGGCTTCGT
This sequence comes from Planctomycetota bacterium, assembly GCA_043775355.1. GTDB lineage: Bacteria > Planctomycetota > UBA11346 > UBA11346 > UBA11346 > BOG-1363. The sequence goes on along the minus strand of JAYVSL010000256.1, from coordinate 10,921 downwards.
AGATGGAGAGATTGCACGGCAATAAACTTTCACCGATGTGAAAACGAGGAAACACTTCGCTCTCGAACAGGTGAACTTCATGACCAAGTTGTCGAAAGGTCGCCGCAGTAACCGAGCCACCAGGACCGCCACCGATAATGCCAATGCGCATGCTGAGGTTACTCCGTTATGGACGCATAGTTGGGTATCGCATCGATTGAAGCAAGCACACAAACGACACCCTTGCGTGTCCGATGTCCGATGTCCGATGTCCGATGTCCGATGTCGAAGATCGGACGTCAAATGTCGAACATCAGATGTCGAAGATCGGACGTCAAATGTCGGACGTCAAATGTCGAACATCCGATGTCGAAGATCGGACGTCAAATGTCGAACATCAGATGTCGAAGATCGGACGTCAAATGTCGGACGTCAAATGTCGGACATCGGACATCGGACATCGGACATCGGACATAAAACAAAGGTTATGTGTAAAGCCCGCCATTCACGCCCAGAACTTGCCCCGTGATGTAGCCAGCATCGGCTGAACAAAGGAACGACACCGCAGCGGCGACTTCTTTGACCGTGCCCAGGCGTCCGAGCGGCACTGCCTGTAACATCTGCTCAAGCGGTAAAGCCTTGGTCATATCGGTGTCGATGAGTCCGGGCGCGACGACGTTGGCGGTGACATTGCGTTTTGCGCATTCACGCGCCAACGCTTTAGTCGCAGCGATGAGCCCGCCTTTTGCCGCCGAATAGTTCACTTGCCCAGGGTTTCCCATTTGCCCGCTGACAGACGCCATCGTCACCACGCGACCAGCCCGAGCCTTGAGCAACGCGCGTACTAATGGTCGCATGACATTGAAAAAACCACCGAGACTGGTGTTGATCACGTCATCCCAATCGGCGTCGCCAAGCATGCCAAACAGTCCATCACGCGTAATGCCCGCATTGATCACCACGGCAAAGGGTGTCCCGCGTTCATTGAGTAATCCTTCCAACGCCGTGCGGGCCGTGACTCGATCAGAAACGTCGAAAGGGAGGAACCACGCCTGTCGTCCGCACGCACGAATCTCTTCAGCAACGATTTCGGCAGCCGTTTGGTTCGCACGGTAATTCAGCACGATATCGTATCCATCGTGCGCCAAGCGAGTGGCGATCGCCGCTCCGATGCCGCGTGAAGCGCCGGTGACAAAGGCGTATTTTTTTTGTTGTCCGATGTCCTTCGTATGTCCGATGTCCTTCGTATGTCCGATGTCCGATGTCCGATGTCCGATGTCATTCGTGGTCATGGCTGGTGACGGTGGCACTCAACCAAAACTGTCAACGGTGACGACTTGCACCGTTGATAACGTGACAACAGTCCATCAAAGGAGAACGTCGTGGGCGGAGACATCGGACATCGGACATCGGACATCGGACATACGAAGGACATCGGACGTTTGAAAACGACCTTCGATATTTTCCAATGGTACCGCGATGTGCGCGCCGGCGGAAAACCGGTGGCGTGGTGCTCGGCTTTTGCTCCAGCAGAGGTATTGGTGGCCATGGGTATTGTGCCGGTGTATCCGGAAAATCATGCGGCGATGTTGGGTGCGTTGTCTGAAACGCGTAATCCCGACGCGCCGTATTCGCGATCGTCTATCGCAGCGGCTGAGGGCGTTGGCCTGACGACACCGCGATTGTGCAGCTACGCTTTAGCTGACATCGGTGTGCTTAATGGTGGTCCATCGCCAATCGGCGGGTTACCGCCAGCCGATCTTTTTTACGCTTGTGATAGTCAATGTGCGGTGGTGGCGCGTTGGGGCGATGATGTGCAACGATTCTTTCGCGCTCACGGTCGTGAGATCCCGCATTATGTACTGAAAGCGCCGCCGCTGACGCGAACAGAAACACACACAACTGAGGAGCTCGCGGGATTCAAAGCGCAAATGCTTGCGCACGTTGCGGATCTCGAAAAACGTTTCGGCACAGCTTTGGATGAGACAAAGCTGGCCGCTGTGGTTGCCGAATCGGCGCTGGCGAATCGGCTGTGGCAGCGTTGTCTTGAACTCGGTCGTCATCGTCCGACGCCGTGGACGAATCTGGATGCGTTCACCGCCATGGCTCCCATCGTCATCGCGCGTGGGACGCCGCAGTGTACTGATTTTTATCGGCGGCTGTTGGCTGAGTTGGAACAACGCGTGCGCGACGGTGTTGCTGCGGTACCGAATGAACGCATACGTTTGGTGTGGGATGCGATTCCGGTGTGGCCGCGTAAAAATTGGTTTGCAAAATTTTGTAGCGAACGTGGTGCGGCGTTTGTTGCCAGTACGTACACGCATTCGTGGTGGTTTGATTTTGATGCGAATAAACCGCTCGACACGTTGGTTGAACGATACGCCTGGAACACCATGAATCGCTCAGGAAAATGGGTGCTGGATTGGACGCTTGGAATCGTTCGTGATTACGCCGCCGACGGCATCGTGGCGCATTGGAATAAAAGCTGTGGGATCTGGAACAGTTACGTCAAACGTCGACTCCCAGGATATTCCGCCGCAGGAGTTCCGTGGATGCAGCTGGACGCCGATATGGTCGATGCGCGGCATTTTGATGAAACGCGAATAGCAGCGCAATTGGATGCGTTCATTCACCGTTTAGCGGCGAGACAAGTATAATAAGTCAGTCGATCCATTCGGCCTCATCAGCAAAATGAGCCTGTAAGTATTTGGAACATGGAACGACGAAGTTCATTCATGAAAGGTAATGCACGCTTGGCTTCGTCGAGTTCGTCGAGTTAAGCGTTGTCATTGCGCATGGCGGTGATCTTAATGCGAACATCTCTGGAGTTTAGCACATGACGATTCGCTCATCAATTTCGCTCTTTACTTTGGTCGGCATTTCATTGCTTACCGCTTCCTGTTTTGGACCACGTACCGTTCATGATGAATGGCGGCCGGGCATTCCGAAACGTCACGGCGAAGTGGTGAGTGGAAAGCAGCAAGGTCATTGGACGTATTGGTATGACTTAGGGGCAAAACAGGCGGAAGGTTCGTGGAATCGAGATTATCAAGATGGTGCGTGGACATGGTGGTACGCCGATGGGCGGGTGCGACAGACCGGCGCTTACGCTGGGCAAGGCCTAGATTCGAAAAAATTATCAAGTTCACCGCGCAGCGGGCATTGGCGTTTCTGGTATGATAACGGTCAGCTGACGTGTGAGGGCGATTATGCGCAGGATCGTCAAGTTGGGACGTGGTCATTCTTCACGAAAGAGAGCAAGCCTTTTGCCGTCGGAACCTTTACCGCTGGGGTCAAGGATGGCCCGTGGACGTGGTGGCGAGCCAATGGTCAACGCAAGGAATCCGGTGCTTTTGCCAATGGCGTCAAAGTCGGTGAGTGGACCGACTATAATGAGGCCGGTGAAATCGCCGCCGTTACCAGCTATACGGTGGATGGCAAAGTGGTCGCAAGCAAACCGGTGGTGTTTGCGGCACCAGTACCGCCGCCGGTAGTCGCAGCGCCAACTCAGTCAGGAACGGTGTCAGAGCCACCCGTAGCGGTGTTGGCTGAGCAGATCATCGCGACGACTCCGGTGGCGACCGTGACGATTGCGGCAACACCCAAACCGGCGGAACCGGAATTGATCTTGCCGCCAGCCGATGCGCCGCCGATATCGCCGACCATCAGTGCTCCATCGTTGTGGACTGCCGCGCAAGAAGGTAATGCCGCCAGTTTGGTACGCCTCTACGACAAAGGTGACATCGTTATTCCTGGATATGATGATGCCGTTGGTAGCTCGACAGATGACCGTCAAAAGCGTGACTTACTTGGCAAACCGTTGCTTCAGACGCGCTTTCTTTCGTCGACTGGCAGTGTTTTAGATGTGGCCCAGCAGCGTGAAAAAAAGCCGGTATTAATTGTGGTCCTGCGTGGTTTCTCTGGCCAAGTGTGTCTTTATTGCGCCGCTCAAACCACCGCGATCAGCAAGAACATCAAAAAATTTAACGACCTGGGGGTAGAGGTCGTGGTGGTCTATCCAGGTCCGGTAGAAGCCGTCGCTCCGTTCATTGAAGCGGTGCGCAGCTTAGCCAATGAGCCTCTTCCGATGCCAGTGGCGCTCGATGTCAGCCTGATTGCGGTGCGCAAGCTGGGCATTGAAGACAATCTGGCCAAGCCGACTTCGCTCATTATCGATAAACAAGGTATGGTGCGGTACGCTTATGTTGGACGTACCATTGCCGACCGTCCATCGGTAAAGGACTTGTTGAACGAGCTAGCAAAATACGTGAAGTAACCACCCTATGACCAGCGACCCTACAGCCCCAACTCGCATCGAGCCCGCTTCGCAAAAAACCGCTGGGCACGACTGGGCCAATGATTCTTTCGATAGCAATACTCCGCGACCGACGATACCTGAGGTTGAACTCGATAAAGAAATCGGGCGCGGTGGTATGGGCGTGGTGTTTAGCGGTCGACAAACGTACTTGGATCGACGAGTCGCGGTCAAGCTGTTGTTGGTGAAACGAGAAGCTGCCGATGACGATTACGTTCGTCGATTTCAACGCGAAGCGAAAATTCTCGCCGGGTTATCCCATCCTCACATCGTCGGATGTTATTCCGCCGGGATAACCTCGGACCGTCAGCCGTACTTGGTGATGGAATTCATTGACGGTCCTAATCTAAAAAACTGGGTCGCTGAACATGGGCCGCTATCTGAGCGTGATGCTTTGCGTATGGTGCGTGAATTGGCGCAAGCGTTGGGCCACGCGCACACCAACGGGATTATTCATCGTGACGTCAAGCCGGAAAACGTTCTGTTGTCCAAACGCGAAGGCGATAGCAGTATTTTCCCTTACCAAGCGAAGCTGGTAGATCTTGGGTTAGCCCGCCCGCAAGGCACCGGCAGCGATATGAATCTTACTGGGGCTGGTCAAATCATGGGCACGCCAACGACGATGGCGCCTGAACAATTTGACGACCCGGAGGGGGTTGACTTCCGCGCTGATATTTACGGTCTTGGTTGTGTGCTCTATCACGTGCTTACCGGCCACCCGGCGTTTAAAGGCAACAGCCTTGCGCAGATTGTCACCGCGAAAGTTTCTGGCACCGCACCTAATCCGACGGCAGAAATTGCCGACCTTTCACCTGCTGTCGGATCTTTGGTCGCCGACATGTTAGCAAAAGACCGAGAACAACGGCCGCAAAGCTATGAATTGCTTATCGCGCGTTGTCATCCGTTATTGAACGGAACGGCGGCTTCATCAGGCGGTAGTCGTTTGCCGTGGATGGTAATCGCAGGTGTTGGTGTGACTGCGGTCGCGATTCTGGCATTGTTGCTAGCTCCGGGTGCTCCTGTCGTTGCGCCAACAAATCCCACATTGCCGGTGACGAGTTCACCCGCAGCTCCAACGGTTTCGGTGAAGCCGCCTACTTCAACTCCGATCGTTCTCGGAGCGCCAAAGCCATTGTGGGCTCTTGATGTGGGAGTTCGACTTAAGGATTGGACCATTGCGAAAGGCGCTCAATGGTCTGTTTCAGAATCAACGGATCATGGCATCGCCGGTGTTTCTGGACGCATCACTCGCTCATTGGAAGGAGGGCCATGGATCATCGCTGCAACTCTTCATCCCGCCAATGGCGCCGATGCGAGCGAAAAAACCGATGAAGTTGCGCTTGGTGTTCAATTACCTAACGGTGAGTCGATCTACGTGCGGATGACCAATCTTGGCGCATCTACGGTCTTGAAGATTGAGCGCAGTTATGCCAAGCCTGAAGCAGATCCAGAGATCATTACCACCGGTTCAACGGCGCCCGGCGAGCTGAAATTAGAACTCGCTTATGCCGATCAATTCTTGCGGATTTCTTACAACGGTACGCCATTCGAGAAGAAAATTGGCCTCGCCAGTGATCCGACAGGCCTCTTTATTTCGACCACAGGTCCAGCAGCAGTGGAGGTCAAAGATCTCACGATTCGTGGTCCTGTCGTGACTAAACCCTGAGCAGAGAATTTCGGATGGGAAAAAATTAGCTCCAGTCATCAACTGATCTGCCGTTCTTTAGGGTCGGAGATCTGTAATGATCATTGCCGGTGCTAATTTATCGTTCGCCGCCAATTATCGCTATGAAGCGAGCCAGCAACGCACGCAACGGTCGATCGGCCTGGCTGACATACACCCTCCGAAACGAGCCGAAGCGCCAGATTCGCCGATGTCGTCATTGCGCGAAGCGGTTGCTCAGCTTGAGCACGAGTCTTATCAATCTCATTCTGACTATCAGTCGGGCCGCCTTGCCAAGCAAGCGAGCCAGCATCAAGCTCGGCAATTGAAGAGTGATGGAGGCGGCGAACTCACTCCTGAGCAACAGCACGTCCAAGCGATGCTAGAAAAAACCTTTGGCGTGAAGGGCATCAAACAGTTTGACATGAAACTGGATTATTCTGCCACGCAAGAAGTTCAGGCCGAAGTGCAGCAATCGTCATCCACTCAGTCTGGCGGATCAGCAGGACAGAGTAGTGAATACAATTATCACGAAGCCTATCGCGAATATGAATCACGTAGCTTGGCCATGGCAGGGACATTCACCACCGAGGATGGACAGGCATTTTCGTTTAGCATCGATTATCAGCATCAGCGCGAATACACCCGCACCGCTGATATTCGTTATCGCTCGGATGATTCGGCAGCCGAGGATCCATTGAACACCGACTTCAGTGGTGATCGCCGCGATGGTGGCTTCGGCTCGATCAATAAGCCAGAATCTCTCAGTTCCATTCATGACGGTGAGGCGAAGTCATCCCTGTTGGTCCAGATGCGCCTTGCCGTGGTTGGCCTGCAAGCGCTTCTCGCTCCCATCATTCAACAAGAGGGTGAGCAAAAATCTAAAGGTGAAGACAAGCAGGCGGGGGCTTATCTGAAGGGCACCAACCAAGCGGACATGGCGAATGCGTTAAATCTGGTGGCATGATAACGCACCAGATTTACCAGTATTCTATTCGCAAGCGAAGCGAGGTCGAAGTTACTCGCGGGAAACCACCGTTTTGGCCGTAGCCCGCTCGGCAATGCGCGTGCCGCGTGCGGCCATACCGCACGGTTCCAGGGTTTTGAGATCGAAGGTCTCTTCAGTTACGCGTAGGCGTGGCGCTGGTACCATTTGACTCGTGATAATGCCTTTGGTGCCGGCGTTGCCGAACAACAAATGGTCGATTTTCCCCGCGCCATCTTTGATCAGTTCATATTCGCGATCTTTAATGAATGCTTTGATCTGCACCTTTTTGGCCCAAGGAATCTTTTCCTTGTCGCGGTAGATCACCACCAGATCGATGCCTTTATCGGCATCAAAGAGGTCGAGGTAGATCAACTTGCCTTCGAGCAGGATCTTGTCGGTCGGTGCCATGATGCGGTAAACACCGTTGTTCATGATGGCGATGACTTTGTCGTATTCACTGCACTTAATTTCGCGGTCGTAAACCTTAACCGACTTGCCGAAGAAGCCCGTCGCTTGGTCGTAACCCATGCGCAGATTGGCGCGGGCGACCGACTTCTGATCGATTTCTTCCATCGCCTTCACTTTGGTGCGGCGCGGGAAGAACTTGGCGTATTTATCATGCAGGTATTCCAGCCACGACACGGTGGTGCCGACTAAATCTTTCAGCTTGGCCTTAGCTTCTTTGATTTGCTTGACGATATCGTCGATGTCTTTGCGGTTCTTATTGATGTCGAACTGTGAAATGCGCTTGATGCGAATTTCCAGCAGTCGAGCGACGTCAGCATCGATCATATCGCGTACGAACAGCGCTTTGAATTGATCCATGCCCTTCCACACGGCATCGTTGACGCCGTCTTCGGTGGTCTGGCTTTCAATCTTTTTATAGACGCGGTTTTCAATGAAGAGTTGTTCGAGCGTCAGCCAGTGTTGCTTGTCCAGCAAGTTGGCGAGCAGGTGCTCAAGCTCGGCTTTGATGATTTCTTTCAGCCGTTCAGTGCAGTATTCCAGGATCTCGCGCACGCCGATTTCGGCGGGCTTGCGGTCACGGATGACCACGATGTTGGAGTTGACTTCGACTTCACAGTCGGTGAAAGCAAACAACTGCGGGATAACTTCGTCGGTGGTGACGCCTCGCGGCAGATTCAGTTCAATGCGGACTTCTTCGCCGGTTTTATCGAGGATTTCACCAATTTTTACTTTGCCTTTACCGACGGCGTTCTCGATCGACTCCATCAAGGATTCGGTGGTCTTGCCCCACGGTAACTCGGTGATGACCACGCGTTTTTCGCCGTCGGCCTCAATCTTGGCGCGCACTTTAACCGAACCCAGACCGTCGTTGTATTGTGACGCATCCAGGATGCCGCCGGTGGGGAAGTCCGGGCGCAGAGCGCGGTAGGCTTCGCCTTTGAGATAACGGATCTGGGCCTGTATGAGTTCGCCGAAATTGTGTGGCAAAATAGTGGTGGCCATGCCGACCGCGATGCCTTCGGTTCCGAGCATCAAAATGACCGGAACTTTGGCGGGCAACGATTCGGGTTCTTCGCGGCGACCGTCATAACTGGGCAGCGATTTCGTCAGCGCGGGATTGAACAACACTTCTTTCGCTAACGGAGTCAGGCGACATTCGATGTAGCGCGAGGCGGCAGGGCCGTCGCCGGTCATGATGTTACCGAAATTACCCTGTTTTTCGATGAAATAGCCGAGGTCGGGATTGCCGATGGCGCGACCTTTATTGGCCAGCACCACCAACGCGTCGCCAATGGAAACATCGCCGTGCGGATGCAGTTTCATGCACTCGCCGATGATATTCGCGACCTTGGTAAACTTGCCGTCATCCATCGTTGAAATGGTATGCAGGATGCGCCGTTGCACGGGTTTCGCGCCATCGCGGATATCGGGAATGGCGCGGTCCATCACCACGTAACTGGCGTATTCCAGAAAGTTCTGGCGCATCAACGAAGAAATCGTGCTCATGGCGGATGGTCCAGCTTAAGAGATGTCGGCGATCAGATTATTGACGATGAAACTTTTGCGCTCAGGGGTGTTCTTGCCCATGAAAAACGCCAGCGAAGTGGCGACTTCGGACATGGTTTCGATACTGACATCCATCAGCTTCATGTCGCCGCCAATGAACTGACCGAATTCCTTTGGACTGATTTCGCCAAGACCTTTGAAGCGGGTGGTCTCGGGATTCTTGATCGCTGCTTGCGCGGCGTCGCGTTCGGCTTCGTTGTAGCAGTACTTGGTTTGTTGTTTGTTGCGCACGCGAAAGAGCGGCGTTTCGAGGAAATAGACGTGGCCGTTTTTGACCAAGTCTTCAAAGAAGCGCAGGAAGAACGTCAGCAGCAAATTGCGGATGTGCATGCCGTCGACGTCAGCGTCAGTGGCGATGATGACGCGGTTATAGCGCAGACTTTCGAGTCCATTTTCAATGCCGAGCGCCGACATGATATTGTAGAGCTCTTCGTTCTTATAGACCGTCTCGCGGCCAAGACCAAAACAGTTGAGCGGCTTTCCCTTGATGGTGAAAATCGCCTGCGTTTCGACGTCACGGCACATCACCAAGCTGCCACCGGCGGAATCGCCTTCGGTAATAAATAGGCTGGTTTCTTGGCGGCGATCCTTGCCTTTTTTAGGAGCCTGATCGTGGCGGTGAATTTCACAGTCGCGTAGCTTGGGAATGCGTAAGGCCACGGACTTGGCCCGTTCGCGCGCTTCCTTTTTGATCTTCTGCAATTCCGTGCGTAGGCGTTCGTTGGCCTTGATTTTATCCAGCAATTTGGTCGCAACGTCAGGATTTTGGTGCAGCCATTTCTCAATGGCATCTTTGATGATCGGCACGACCCACGAGCGCACATCACTGCCGAGCTTGTTCTTGGTCTGCGACTCAAAGATCGGATCTTGAAGCTTGATGGCGATGGCACCGCAGATGCCGTCACGCACATCTTCACCGGCGAAATTTTTCCCGCTAAATTCGTTGACGCCCTTGAGCACGCCTTCGCGGAAAGCCGCCAAGTGAGTGCCGCCGTCGTTGGTAAACTGACCATTTACGAAGCTGAAATAGGTTTCGCCGTAGGTGCCAGTGTGGGTGAAGGCGAACTCGACTTTATCGGCGCGTTCGTGGAAGACGTCGTAATGAGTCTTTTCATCGCCGATTTCGGCGGCGAGCAAATCTTTCAGGCCCGCTTTTGATTGGTAGGTCGTGCCGTTATAGGTGATCGCCAACCCGGCGTTCAGATAACAGTAATATTGCAGGCGTTTGGCGATGAACTCATCATGCCAGGCGAACTTCTTGAAGATTTCAGGATCAGGGTTGAAGCACACGTAGGTGCCGTTGGGCTCCTTGGTTTTGCCGTCTTCCTGGTCCTTGAGCTTGCCCTGCTGAAAAGTCGCGCGTTTGAATTGGCCATCGCGGTAGCTGATGACCTCAAAACGTTCTGATAGCGCGTTGACGGCCTTGGTGCCGACGCCGTTCAGGCCTACGGAAAATTGGAAGACGTCGTCGTTGTATTTGCCACCGGTGTTAATTTGGCTGACGCAGTCGATGACTTTGCCGAGGGGGATGCCGCGTCCGTAGTCACGAATGGTGACGACGTTTTCATCACGCGTGATTTCGACCTTCTTGCCAACGCCCATGATAAATTCGTCGATCGAGTTATCGACGATCTCTTTCATCAAGACATAAATGCCGTCATTGGGATTGGCACCGTCGCCAATGCGCCCGATGTACATGCCGGTGCGTAAGCGAATGTGCGCCAGAGCATCCAGGCTCTTGATGGCGTTCTCGTCGTACTCGACCTTTTGCTTGGCCATGCCGTCTCCGATGGGGCGCGAAGGTTGGGGCGCCGAACGGACCGTCAAGCAGTAGCGGTTTAGACCCAGGGCGATTGCATTACCCCCCCGCCTGCCGTGGAAATATAGAAGCTGTTAACGCGTCAGGACTTGTGTAGTTTGGGGCGATGTCCCAAAAATCTTC
>JAYVSL010000255.1:0-39252 GCA_043775355.1 Planctomycetota bacterium | reverse complement strand
CCGATGAACCACACGGGAAAGCCGGATGCGGGAAATCCGCCAGTCCGGTTTGACGAGGGGGATGGTCACGGCGTCAGCCGTGGCCATCTCTACTCTACTTCGATTTCCTTCCCGCTTTGATGAGTCGCTCGGACAAAGAAAAGACCCATACGGAACGCAGCAGAGCCCCAAATCATTTACTGCGTGTAGGTAGGACGAAATCAAAATCGACCGTCGTGAATTATTTACTGATGACGTTTACCGTATCGCCAACCGTAACGGTCCCTGATTTCAGTATGCGAGCGTAGAGCCGCGAACGCCCAGGATTTTTCTCCTGATCTAGACAGGCGATCTCTCCAGCGCGAAATGATTTTGCGATTTTACTGCACGGAGCAGTGTAGCTGGTGATTTCTAAAATGACCGTTCCGGCTAAAGCTAACTGCGAACCAGGTATGAGCTGTGACCAGTTGAGTCCGGAGATAGTGATATTTTCGCCCGTTGAGCCGGGAAGAATCGGGTGACCTTTGGCGGCGAGGTCGTCAATGATCTCTTGCGCCAAAAGACACACGGCACGATCAGGACCGCCATGGTATTTTAAATTGTGCTGACGATCGCCGGCCAAACCGGCGGTGGTTATGTCAGCTGAGGTGATTGGTAATTTCGGAACTCCACCGTCGGAGCGAGTAAGTGAAGTAATGCGTCCGACGGTGGTCATGAACATTATCCGGTAATCAGTTTTTTGATCTCGGCAAATTTCGCATCGCGCAGTGCGGCGGAGTCGGCTTCGAGATTCAAGCGCACCACGGGTTCGGTGTTGGATGCGCGCAGATTGCACCACCAGTCAGCGAAACGGACGGTGACGCCGTCGAGTTCGGCGACTTTAGCGCCAGCGAGTTTGCGCAGTCGATCCATAGCGGCGTTGCTATCGGCGACTTTGAAATTGATCTCGCCGGTATGGAAATACTTCTGGAGTGGTTTGATCAAGCTGCTGAGGTTAGGCGCTTCGCTGATGATATTTGCCAACAACAAAAAGGCGTAGAGGCCCGAGTCAGCGCCATAAAAATCACGGAAGTAGTAATGACCAGAAAGTTCGCCCGCAAACGCGGCGTGGTGTTCTTTCATGGTGGCTTTGATGAAGCTGTGGCCGACGCGCGTTTCGACTGGGACGCCGCCGAGGCTGGTGATGAATTCGGGAACGACTTTCGAAGAACGCAAATCGTAGGCGATGGTCGCCTTGGGTTCACGTGCGAGATAATATTTCGCCAGCAACGCGGTGGTTAGATCGCAGGTAACGATGGCTCCGTTTTCATCAACCAGCGCACAGCGGTCGCCGTCGCCGTCGAAACCAGCGCCAAAATCAGCCTTTTCGGCGACCACGCGGGCGCACAGCGCGGTGAGATTCTCAGCCTTGAGCGGATTGGCTTCGTGCACTGGGAAGCGGCCATCGGGATCGAAGTTCATGGGAATGACGATGAGATTGGGAATTTTCGGCAACAGATGTTGCAGCATGGTGCCGATGATGCCGTTGCCGCCATCAATCACGACCTTCAGCGGACGCTTGGGTTGGTACAGTTTGGCTAAGTACACCGCATAGGCGTCGATGGTCACCGCTTCATCAATGCGACCGCCGGGAATTTTGGTAATTTTCCCAGAGCGAGCGAGGACTTCAATTTCCTCCATGCCGGTGCCGCCGCCAATCGGCTTAAATCCGGGTCCGGTGATTTTGATGCCGCCATAAGCTGCCGGGTTGTGGCTGGCGGTGATCTGCGCGCCGCCAGCGGTATCGAGCAGGTGCATGGCGAAGGTTACGGCTGGTGTCGACAACATGCCGACATCGATCACGTGGACGCCAGCGTCGACCAATCCTTTGATGAAGGCTTCTTTCAAGGCCGGTCCGCTGACGCGCATGTCACGACCAACGGTGTAGCGTTTACCGGTGAGCTTGAGCACCACCGCCGTCGCGTTGCCGGTCTGGTAGGCCAGGGACTCATTCAGTTCTTGCGGGTAAAGACCGCGGATGTCGTAAGCTTTGAAAGGATCGGGCATGGTGCTCTCGTGACGGTTCGATGGTGGCCCTGCGGACGCTAGGTGGGGACGGCAGTGATGGAAGAGGGCGCCAGTATGCAAAAGTCAGATTTTAAACTGATGCGCGTGGTGCAGTTATGAATCGGCCATATCTGGATTGCCGACGTGAATCGCGATACTAGCGTTCGCCGCTCAGTTTTCTCTCCATTCTTTTGCGAAGGATCTTCGTATGCGTAAATGGATCGTCATTGTCCTCGGCATCTTGTTCATCTTGATTTTGCTGCCGATCGGCGCGCTGACTATGGTGGTGATGACCAAGCCGAATGTTGGTCCAGCGCCAACGCTAACCGTGACCAGTACGCCAGCATTGGTCGAGCGTGGTCGTTATCTGTTTCATCATCAAGCGGCCTGCGTCGCTTGTCATACGCAGTGGGATGTCACCAAGTTTTCTTTTCCGCCGATGGCGGGCAAAGAAGGCGCTGGCGGCAGTCTTTTCAGCGCAGAGTCGGGAGTTCCAGGAAAAATTTACGCATCGAATTTGACGCCAGCGGGATTAAAGGATTGGAGCGACGGCGAGATCTATCGTGCGCTGGTAAGCGGCGTCACCAAGCAAGGCGACGCGCTGTTTCCGCTGATGCCGTATAGTCATTATGCGAAGCTTTCGCAGGCTGATTTACACGCGCTGATTGCTTATATGCGTACTTTGCCAGCGATTGAAAATACGGTTCCACAACGCGAACTGACCTTCCCGATGAATATTATTGTGCGCATGATTCCCGTGGCGGCTGAACCGCCAGCGACGACGCCTGCCGCTGATGCGAAAGAATATCCGGCCTACGTCATCAATGCAGCAGCCTGTCTGCACTGTCATACTCCATCTGCGCACGGAAAGATTGTTGCTGGAGCTGAGTACTCGGGAGGAGTGAAATTTCCGTTGGCTGACGGAAGCATGGCCCGCTCAGCAAATTTGACCCCCGATGACGACACCGGATTGGGCAAATGGACCAAGGACATTTTCATTCAACGTTTCCGCGCCGGGGTTGAGATGGCGAAACAGCCAGCGGTCCCAGGCAAGGCGAACACTCCGATGCCGTGGTCGTCCTATGGCGGCATGACCGATGCCGATCTTGGCGCGATCTACGATTACCTGCGGACCCTGCCGAAAGTGGTCAATAAGGTGGAACACTTCACGCCAGCGGTCGGCAACGGCGTCAAATAGGTTCCTCGTCGTTCGAAGGATCACGATGAAAGGCCAGGTGCGGCGAGTGAGGCACTTGTGCCGGGCGGCTGCGTCCTACCCTCCCGCCCACTATGTCCGCGACTTTCCGAATCGACATCCTTCCCCAAACGTCTGCCGCTGATGCGCACTTGGCTCATGAAGCCAAGTTGCTTGGCCTGACCCACCTGAAAGATCTGCGGCGCAGCCGTTACTATCTCGTGCGCGGTGACTTGGATGCGGCTGCTGCGCAGCGTCTGGGCGACACGTTGCTGTGCGATCCGATCATCGAAGTGGCGACCTTGAAGGCCCCGAAAGCGGGTAAACGCCGGGTGATCGAAGTGCAGCGCAAAACCGGCGTCATGGACCCGATCGAAACCTCGATCATCAAGGGCGCGGCCGACCTCGGCATCGCCCTGACGTTGGTGCGCATCGGTACTCGTGTTGAGGTGACTGGTGGCAGCGATGCCGACCTGAAAATTTTGGCGTGGAAAGCTCTGGCGAATCAAGCGATTGAAGAAGCGGTGATCGACCCGACCGAAGCTGTTCGCTTACGTGCGCCCGGCGGCGATCAGCGTCATGAACGGGCGGAAGTCGTGCTCGAAGGCTTAGATGCCAAGGCTTTGCTCACCCTGTCGCGCGATGGCACGCTCAGTCTGACGCTGGATGAAATGCTGACGATTCAGGGGCATTTCCGTGCTCTTGGTCGCAATCCGACGGATGTTGAGTTGGAAACTTTAGCGCAGACGTGGTCTGAACACTGCGTGCACAAAACCCTCAAAGGTTTGGTTGAGTACACTGGCCCCGTCGGCGCCGATGGCCCGGTGCAGACCATGGTGATCGACAACTTGCTGAAGCAGACCATTGCTCGCGCAACTTTTGATTTGGCGAAACCGTGGTGTTTGTCGGTGTTTAAAGACAACAGCGGGGTCATTGAGTACGACGACGATACGGGCGTCTGCATCAAGGTTGAAACGCACAATCGTCCGTCGGCGATTGAGCCCTACGGCGGCGCCAACACTGGCTTGGGTGGTGTCGTGCGTGATGTCATTGGCACTGGCCTTGGCGCGAAGCCGATTTTCAACACCGATGTTTTTTGTTTTGGTCCGCTCGATGCGCAGCCGAAAGATTTGCCGCCGGGCACCATTCATCCACGCCGCGTGATGCGCGGCGTGGTCAGCGGTGTGCGCGATTACGGCAATCGCATGGGCATCCCGACGGTCAACGGCGCTATCCGTTTCGATCCACGGTATGTCGGCAATCCGCTGGTGTTCTGCGGCACCGGTGGACTGATTGCGAAGAAAGACATCGAAAAGAGTTCACGCCCAGGCGATCACATTATTGTCATCGGCGGACGAACGGGTCGCGATGGCATTCACGGCGCGACGTTTTCGTCGGTCGAGTTACACGACAAGTCAGAGACCGTCAGCAGCGGCGCCGTGCAAATCGGCAATGCCATCGAAGAGAAAAAAGTTCTCGATACCACGCTGCAAGCGCGTGATGCTGGCTGTTTCACCGCGTTGACGGACTGTGGCGCTGGCGGTTTGTCGTCGGCCTGTGGCGAAATGGCGGCAGAAAATGGTTGCCGTATTCATCTCGACCGCGTGCCATTGAAGTACGCCGGATTGAGCTACACCGAAATTTGGATCAGCGAATCGCAAGAACGTATGGTCGCCAGCGTCGCGCCCAAGAATGTGAAAAAGACCTTGGCCATTTTCGCCGCTGAAGGCGTTGAGGCGGTCGATCTGGGCGAAGTCACCGACACCGGTAAGTTAGAGCTTTTCATTCACGGCGAACAAGTTGCCGACGTCGAAATGCATTTCTTGCACGATGGCGTGCCGCGCCTCAAGCGCCCAGCCGTGTTCGTCGCACCGAAAGAAACTGACGTTCCGTTGAAGATGGAAAAGGATTTGTCACGCACGCTGATCGCCTTGATGGGTCGTCCGAATATCGCCAGCAAAGAATGGGTTATTCGTCAATACGATCACGAAGTTCAAGCTGGCTCGATCGTCAAACCGTTAGTCGGCGTCAATCATGATGGCCCGAGCGACGCCGCAGTCGTTGCACCTCGCCCTGGTGAAGATCGTGGCGTTGCGGTGGCGTGTGGACTCAACACCAATTATTGCGACGTCGATGCGTATCACAGCACTGCTGCCAATATGGAAGAGGCGTTGCGCAATCTGGTCTGCGTCGGTGCACCGATCGACAAAGTTGCGATTCTTGACAATTTCAGTTGGGCCAAATGTACCGACCCAGCAGTTTTCGGGGCGCTGGTCCGCGCTTGCCAAGCCTGTTACGATTACGCGATGTATTACGGCACGCCGTTTATCTCGGGTAAAGACAGCCTTTCCAATGAGTTCACCTATCAAGGCAAAGTTATCAAGATTCCGCATACGCTGCTGATCACCGCCATGACGGTGATGCCGGATGTGAAGAAGTCGATTACCATGGACGTCAAACGTCCGGGTGACGTGGTGGTGATCGTGGGGCTGACGCGCAATGAATTAGGCGGCAGTGAATACCTGGGGTTGATCAAAAAAACCGGTGGCATCATTCCGAAAGTCGATCTCGCTTTGTCGAAACCAGTGCTGACGGCGGTCGCCAGTTTAACCGCAGCAGGCTTGGTCAGCGCGGCGCACGACTGCTCTGAAGGTGGCCTTGGCGTATCGTTGGCAGAGATGGCTTTTTCAGGCGGATTCGGCATGGAAATCGATGCCAATGCGATTCCGCGTGAGGGGGTCACCACGCTTGATCGCGCGCTCTTCAGCGAATCGCAAAGTCGCATCGTCGTGACCGTGCCTAAGAGCGCCTTGCACGAGGTTCACCAACTGTTGTCCGGCGTTCCGCACGCGGTCATCGGTACGGTAGTCGCTGCGCCGATTCTTTCGATCGTCGGATTGGGCGGACAAGTCGCCACCGATTTGGCGCTGCTGAAAGAATCCTGGCAAGCGCCGTTGTCAGTGATGGAAGGCTAACGGTCGTCGCTATGGTTATCGCAGATGTGGTGATGCCGCTGGTAGGAATTTTCCTACTGAGCATCAATTTCTTCTTTGTACTGGCGGAATTCGCCATGGTGCGCGTCCGTGCTTCGCGCATTGCCGAAATCAAAGAAAGCGGTGATCGCCGCGCTGATCGCGTCCAGATCATTCAGGGACATCTGGACGAATATTTGTCGGTTGCCCAGGTCGGTATTACCGGCGCGACGCTTGGAATTGGCATCATTATCGAAGACGGCATTTCGCAGCCGATTATTAAACTGCTTGGTGGTTCGTCACCGTTCATGCACGGCGTTGCGCATGCTTTAGGTTTTCTCTTGGCGACTTTTTTGGTGATCGTCAGCAGCGAATTGTTGCCCAAAGCGATTGCCATCCGCTACGCGGAACCCATGGCCCTGCGCTGTGCTCGACCAATGATGTGGTGTTATTCGATCTTTTATCCGTTGCTGTGGTTGTTGACGCGCTCAGCGCAGGCGATCATGCGTTTGTTTGGCTTGAAACAAAACACTGACGAAGCCGCGCATAGCGAAGATGAACTGCGGATTATCTTAGAGCAATCACAGTCGCGTGGCTTGATGTCTTTCCGTCGTCTGCTGTTTTTGGAAAACGTTTTCGACCTTGCTGACTTGAAAGTCAAAGACGCCATGCGCCCGCGCTCGCAAGTGCGCTTTATTACCACGGGTTTGCATTGGCTGGATACCGAACAGTTTATCCGCACGTGGAGATTTTCCCGTTATCCGTTGATCGATACCGATCCGGAAAAACCGATTGGCCTGATCCATGTGAAAGATCTTTTTTTCGAACGCCGAGAAGGTGATGCCGCGCCAGATTTGCTGAAAATGGCGCGCCCGTATCTGACCACCACCGATGCCACACCGCTGGAATCGTTGTTGGCTGAGATGCAGCGGCGCTTCATTCACGTCGCTCTGGTCCTGAATAGCGAACAGAAGTGGGTCGGACTGATCACGATGGAAGATATTATCGAAGAGATCATCGGAACGGTACGCGACGAATTTGAAACCGAGGAACCGTTGTCATTGGCCGAGACCATCAGCCCAGGCCGCGTGCTGTTTGATATCGAAGCCGACAGCATGATTGAAGCCGTTCGCATGACCTTGGCGCGAGTACCTGCCGCTGAATTACCGCTGGCGAAAGAAGTCATTTTACCAGCAGTGCTCGAACGCGAACGTTTAGCCAGTACGTATCTTGGACGCGGTTTAGCCATGCCGCATGCGCGACTGCTCGGCATTGCCAAGCCAGTCGTAGTGATGGCGCGCTCAACCAAAGGAATTCCAGTCGGCACGGGAACAGAACGCGCGAAGCTGCTGTTTATTCTGCTGACGCCAGCGGGACAACCACGTACACATCAACGCCTACAAGCACGTATTGCCCAATTGATGGATAGCAGTGACTACGTGGGCGAACGCATCGAAGGTGCAAAAACCGCCAATGATTTATTGGAAGCCATCCGTACCGGCGAGATGGCCAGTCTGGGTTGAACTTAAAAAATCAGGAGAAAACTTTTTCCGCAAAGCCGCGTTTTCCATAGCGTTTGTGCGACTTTGCGGTGGATGATTCGTTTTCTATTTTTTAGATTTACCCGTCGATGAGCTTCACCGGATAAGTTCTCCAGCTTGGCTCGGCGTAAGCTTGGCCATGCGTGTAAATAAAATCTAACACCGCTGCTTGGCTGGAACGCAGGTGTGGATTTTGGCTCATCCAGTCGTCAAATTTTCGGCGTAATTCCGGCTCTTTGGCGAGCATCTGTTCCGCAAGGTCTTCAAACAGGTAGTCGGAATAGTGCTCTTTTCTTTCAAGAATGCTGTCGAAGAAACCCCAGCGGAAAAAGCTGTCATGGGCTTCTGGTTCCAGGGCTTCAACCAGATAGCGGCATGCGGGCTGGTCGAGTTCGATGTAATAGTCACCGGTTTGCGCAGTAACCGGGCCAGCAACACTTTTTAATTGCACGGCATCATGAAACAGGTGGCCTTCGTACGCTTGAGAGCGTAAGGGAGCATCAGTGATGTGATACGTTCGCCCGGTGAAAGTGGCATCGGATTGAAGCGGAGTCATGACCACTCCGTTCCAACGCAGACGTTCAGCGACTTCGCGCCATTGGCGAGGCAATATATAGGCTTTTGGTGAGGCGACTTTCACATCGGCAACGCAGCGACCATAGAAAGGAATTGGCCGCACCCACGGACGGCTGCGATCGTAGGAAAGGCGCTGATAATTACCCAGCTTGCTGGGCGTGAACTGAGCTTCGTAGCCGAGAAACTCTAAATAAGTGGGTCGTTGATAATCGATGGTCCAATGAATGTCGCGTTCACGGGCGGCACGCGCCTGAGCCTGGGCTTGCGCACGGAGAACGAAAATGCGTTCCTTTTGTTCGCTCGCTAAATCAAGAATAGTCAGGATCGACGCCTGTGTCGCATCGTAACGTACGGCAAAGGATTTCAGCATATGGGATTCGGTTAAAAATCCGATGGTATGATGGAGTGCGGCATAACCGCCAGAGAAACGTGCCGTTTCAAGGGTGTGCTTGATGCCGTGTTCGGGAATTTGGTTGAGCAAATGCACATAGGGAATAAGCGGAAAACCCAGCGTTTTCATCCGTTCATAAATACTCGGTACCAATTCATCGATCAGGTATGTTCCCAGCGCGCCGCCCAGCATGTCTGGTTGGGTATGTATGAGCGTCATGGCAAATGCGTAATCAGCGCCATTGGCCGTGTGCGTATCAATCAAAACATCTGGCGACCACCGAACAAACAGCGCATTGAAGGCTTGCGCTTCACGGCTGTCGCATTTCATAAAGTCGCGATTGAGATCCAGGTTGCGAGAATTACCACGGAATCCGAAAGTCTCAGGTCCGATCTGGTTGACCCGCGAGGTATGGTTGCGGTTTTTGCACCCTGAAACATTGTAAACTGGGATGAACAAGAAGACCGTGCTGCCAAGGCGGGCTCGCGCTTGGTGGTCGACGCAGAAATCTCTGACCAAGGCCATACAAACATCAATGCCTTCAGGTTCGCCCGGATGGATGCCGTTATTATTTAAGAATACCAATCGCCGCTGTTTGCGAATCGCTACGGGTTCAAAATTCCCGTCAGTGCTTACCACGCCGGCATACAGCGGCAGGCCGTCGTCGGCTTCGCCGATGCGTTCAAAGCGCAAAAATTGCGGGAAATCGCCAGCCAAGCGCAAATAAAATGCGATGCAGGCATCAAGGGTCGTGGTGGTGTTTCGGTTGCCCGATTCGTAGGGAGTGGCGTAACTTTGCATGGCGGGAGCGTAGTCACCCGAGGGACTAGAAAAGGGGGAGTGTCCGCGTGGTTTCAGCCGGTACACCGGCCTGGGCGGTGCCTGTACATACTCGCTCATGGTAGCGCGACTGCCGCTACAAGGTTGAACGCCGTTAAACCCGTCCGGTGCGTCGATACGTTGCTGGCGGCACGCCCATGCGTTGGGCGAAAATACGGGTAAAATGATAGCGATTAGCGAAGCCCGTATCGGTGGCGATGAGGCTGATGTCGTCGCTAGAACTTACCAAGCGCTCGGCGGCGACGGCGACACGGCGTTCTTGAATGAATCGCGTTGGAGTTTGACCAAGAAGCTGGCGGAAGACGCGGCTGAAATGATCGACGCTGAGGTGGCAGAGTTTGGCTAATTCCGTAATCGGTAACTTATCGTGAAGATGGCTTTCTATGTGACGCAAGGCCGCAGCGATCGGGTCCTGATCTGCGACCTGTTGATCGAAATGTTGAAGAACTCCTCTTGGAAGAAGCTTGAGCGCATGGGTCAAACAATTGAGGACCAGCACTTGAATTTCAGTGCGCCAGAGCAAGGACTGTTCCTCGCGATTATGGAGCAAAATTGCGGTAGATTCCATAATTTCGTTGGCAGGTAAGATGATCGGCTGGGTGAAGTTATCCCGTTCCCAATCGCCACTAAGTCCCTGCGGATCAAAATGAATGTAGAAATGTCGGACGGGACGAAAGGTGCGGCTAGTGAAACGGCCCCAAGCAGGAATTAAAATTAAACGCTGTGCTGGTAATGTGAATTCACCATCAGGCGAGATCACCGACGCACCGTCATCAAGATTCTGATAAAGGCGCCAGTATGGATTGCACAGCGAATGGTTCCACGAATCCGGCATCACCGTTGTCAGGCCAGTATAGAGCAATCGACAATGGACGTCACGCGGGATGTGCGTGGTGTGAGAAGCTGCTGGTTGGGAGAGTATGGGCATTTCCGTTTCCCGCACGCATTGAAGAAAAGCTGGGAGAAAGAATCTGAAACCGTTTGGAAAGACAAATGAAACCGAAAAGCGCAGGGGTGCCGATGCACAAAGGCGGAGGCGCAGACGCACAGACGCGCAGACGCACAGACGCACAGACGCACAGACGCAACAGAGGCGCAGAGTCGCTATCGAGCGCGCGTGTAAAAAAAATGGCGACGGTAGGTGTCCCGTCGCCATCCAAATTTTCTTAGCCTGCTTTCCCTTTTATATTCAAAAGGTACGCCCGGGTTGAGCTGCTTTTTAGCAGTAACCGTTCAGCAGGTTTTCCAGGTATTCTTGACGAGCCGAACCGTTCGCGTCGACCTCGCCCTTGGCGATGATGTACTTCTGCAGTGATTCCAGATTCGCGGTGCCACGTTCGATGGTGCGGCCAATACCGCTATTGTAGCTGGCGTAACGCTTGTCGACGAAGGCGGCGAGCTTGCCGTCCTTGATGATTTTCTCAGCGATACGCAGGCCACGGGCCCAGGTATCGATGCCGCAGATGTGCGCGAAGAACATGTCTTCGACGTCGTAACTGTCGCGCCGAACTTTGGCGTCGTAGTTGAGTCCGCCGCTGCCAAGGCCCTTCTTGTTTTGCAAGATGATGGTCCAGGCCTGGGCGCATTCACGGTAGTCGTTCGGGAACTGGTCGGTGTCCCAGCCGTTCATCACGTCGCCACGATTCGAATCGATCGAACCGAGCGCTTGATTGGCATCGCAAACGGCCAATTCATGGCAGAAATCATGACCAGCAAGGGTCGCGTGATTCTGCTCGATGTTGAGTTTGAAATGTTTATCCAAACCGTATTTGCGCAGGAAGCCGAGCACCGTGGCGCTGTCGAAATCGTACTGGTGCTTGGTTGGTTCGCAGGCTTTCGGCTCAATCAAGAACTGGCCTTTGAAGCCGATTTTCTTGGCGTAATCGACGGCCATTTGGAAGAAGCGTCCGGCGTGATCTGCCTCGCGGCCCATGTTGGTGTTCAACAGGGTATTGTAGCCTTCGCGACCGCCCCAGAACACGTAGTTTTCACCACCCAGAAATTTACTGACGTCGAGCATTTCTTTCACCGAGTTCGCGCAATACGCGAAGACATCGGCGTTCGGACTGGTGCTGGCGCCTTGGCTGAAGCGCGGGTGCGAGAACATGTTCGCGGTGCCCCACAATAACTTCACGTCGGTGGCCTTTTGCAGCGACTTGAGTTTTTCCGCGACAGCCCACAGGTTGCTGTTGGTTTCGCTGACGTCGCTGCCTTCTGGCGACACATCGCGATCGTGGAAGCAGTAATATTCAACGCCAAGCTTGGTAATGAAATCGAACACCACTTCGGTGCGCTTCAACGCCATGTCGAGTGAGTTGGTGCCGTCTTCCCAAGGACGAACGAGCGTTCCCGGTCCGAAAATATCCAGTGCGGTGCCACGGAACGTGTGCCAGTAGCACACGGCGTTGCGCATCCAATCCTGCATGGATTTACCCAGGATTTTCGCCTTGGGATCAAAGTAACGGTAAGCCAGCGGATTGTCGCTGTTAGGACCTTCATAGCGAATCGCTGGAATGTCTTTGAAGTAAGGGGTCAGGGATTTAGACATCTGGGCTCCGCAGGGGGGCTGGTAGTGTGGTGGGCGGATGCTAGAGGCGTTTTCAATTCGACAAGTACTTTATGAAACCGCTTTCATGCAGGGTAATTGACGTTTTTGACCTCCACATGTGGCAGTGAGAAAAGACGCTTCATGAGGGCTGGATGGTGTGGTTGCAGTCGTTGAAAGCGCTCGTCGGCAGCCATATCGACATGCGTGATCGAGAGCCTTGTTGGCGCGTCGTTCTCGGTATCCGTGGATGTCCAAGTTCATGCCGTCGTTGAGTTGCTGACAGGCGGCGATGGGGATCTCTGAACAATGGGGATCTCTGAACAATGTGGTGACTTTGACGTGCGTTTACGCGACGCGGTTGGACCCAATTGCCGCTACCGTGGTCGCAACGTTGCGAGGTGATATGTCGCTACTAGGGTCTTGCACCACCACGAGGAATGCATGACCAACTATCTCGAACTCCCGACCGGCCCCGAGGTCCCCAATGTCGTTAACGCGGTCATCGAAATTCCGAAAGGCTCGTCAAATAAATACGAATACGATAAGGAGATGAATGTTTTCCGCTTGGATCGCGTGCTCTATAGTCCAGTGCATTATCCCGGCGCTTATGGATTTATTCCGCAGACGCATGCCGAAGACGGCGACCCACTCGACGTTTTAGTGATCGTCGAACATCCAACTTTTACCAGCTGTCTTATTGAAGTGCGTCCATTGGGCGTGTTGATTATGCGCGACGACAAGGGACTGGATCATAAAATTTTAGCGGTGCCGGTCAGCGATCCGCGCATGCGCGAAGTTCATGGTCTGCAACATCTTGCCAGTCATTATTTGGCTGAGGTCGACTATTTCTTCAATATTTACAAGGATCTTGAAGGTAAAAAATCTGATACCTATGGCTGGGAGGACCGTTTAGTTGCGCATCAAGTGATTCTCGATTCGACGCAACGCTACCAGGATTTGCACAATGGCTTGATCGATCGTTGGAATGTGATCACGGCAAAAGGTCGTAAATCGAAAGAAGCAAAACGTCTGTTGGCCGCGCGTCAGCCAAAGAATTCAGCGAAAGATCCGCTGACGGTGAAGATCGCCAAGCAGAGTGCGCCGTTACCTGGGCACAAATAACGCTCGTCTTTCATCGCTTTTCGTCGCTTTTCATCCCTTTATTTAGGAATCATCTCATGGCTGTTCTCGGTATCGATCTTGGCACCTCAGGCTGCAAAACGGTCTTGGTTTCACGCGATGGACGCATTCTTGCCGCAGCCACGTCTGAATATGCACTGTCCACGCCGAAGCCGTTATGGAGCGAACAAGATCCGCACGATTGGTGGAAAGGATTGGTCAGCTCGGTAAAAGCCGTGGTTGCCAAGTGCCCAGGCGAAATCATCGAAGGCATCGGCATCGGTGGCCAAATGCACGGCGCAACGCTATTAGATGAAAACGACCAAGTGGTGCGACCGGCGATTCTGTGGAATGACGGACGCTGTCAGGCGGAATGTGATTTCATTCACAAAAAGTTCCCTGGCGTCATTAAAGAAACCGGCAATCGCGCTTTAGTCGGTTTCACGGCACCAAAATTATTGTGGGTCCAAGCACACGAACCCAAAGTATGGAAGAAAGTTCGCACGGTATTGCTGCCAAAAGATTATTTACGCTTGCGCCTAACCGGCGAAAAAGTCGCTGAAATGTCAGACGGCGCGGGCATGTTGCTGCTGGATGTCGCCAAGCGCCGCTGGTCGGCGAAAATGCTCAAAGTCTGCAATATCGACGAAAGCTTCCTTGGCCGCTTGATCGAAGGCACGGAAATCGGCGGCACGGTTACCGCCGCTGCTGCCGCTGAACTGGGAATTCCGGTCGGCGTTCCCGTGGTTGGCGGAGCTGGCGATCAAGCCGCAGGCGCAGTTGGCGCTGGCTGCGTGACGCCGGGACAAACCACCATTTCACTTGGCACCAGCGGCGTGGTATTCACCACCACGAAGGGCTACAGCCCTGAAAAAGACGGACGTTTGCACACGTTCTGTCACGCTCTGCCGAATACCTGGCATCAGATGGGCGTGATGCTATCCGCTGCGGGATCGTTGCAGTGGTACCGTGATACGTGTGCTCCAGGCACGGAGTTCGACGTCTTATGTGCGGCTGCTGGTGATGCGCCTCTCGGCGCGGAAGGATTAACCTTTCTGCCGTACTTGACCGGCGAACGTACGCCGCTCTGCGATGCGCAGGCACGCGGTGCGTTCATCGGTTTGACGCGCATGCATACGCAGAAATATTTGACCCGCGCCGTGCTCGAAGGCATCAGCTTAGGATTAGCTGAATCATTGCGCCTTATCCGCGCGGCGGGCACGAAGGTGACCGAAGTTACGGTTACCGGCGGCGGCACCCGTAGCGATGTGTGGATGCAGATTCTTGCGAACGTCTGCGATGCCCGCGTCATTCTGCGCGAAGGCGCCGACGCCGGTCCCGCGCTTGGCGGTGCACGCTTGGCGTTGGTTGGTGCCTGCGGTGTGTCGGTGAAAAAAGCCTGCGCCCCAGGCCCAGTGGTGAAGACGTTTATTCCCGACAAAAAAGCGGTGAAGGCCTACGCTGCTGTGGGTGAACGTTTCCGTGCTCTTTATCCGGCGATTCGCGCGTATTGCCACGCGGTGTGAGTGCGGTGGTTACGAAATTCGGCCTGGGGCGCCGACGTCCTCGTCGGCTTTTGATGCGATCAACCCAGCGATCAACCCGGCCGACGAGGACGTCAGCGCTCCTAGGAAAATTCGACCGCGTTTACGGTTTCCGGAGTTTCGGGCGGCAGACATACATTTTTTGTGCTTGCCGCGCAAATGTTTTTCACCAGGCGAAGCGACTACGAAACATCTCCGCCTTTTTCTTGGCGATTTCATTTTTGGCGATGAAGGCTTCGGCTTCGGGCATCGTGCGCGTCCACACCTCGGGGAATTTGGCTTTGAGCCATTGGCATTTCATCGCGAATATCAGGCCTTCGCCGCAATTTTTGGCGAACAACGTTTCGTTCACCGCACCTTCGTTGGCGATAGAAAATGCCATTTCCCAATAGCTGGTGCTTTGGCGAACGTAAGCGTTGTCAGTCCACTTCATGTCCGAGCAGGCTTTTTTTACCTCTTCAGGATTGGTCGGATTCCAGCTGATAAAAAACGCGCGCGCTTGACGGCAAACGCCTTCGCGGCGGAGGTCGTACAGTTTGAGAATAAGATCAGCGTCTTGGACGGTGGCCATGGTGGGCGCTCCAGGGGTGGGACGCACGGCGTAACGTTTCTGGCGGGCGAATCCATCGGCGATTCAGAGAGCAACTGCCGACGCGAAGCGGAGTCCAGCAATGCGTGCACGATGCACGATTGACGACCGGCTCGAAAGCCCTCACCTGTCCATCCGCAATGGACCTACCGAACACCTTGGATCTCTCGACTGCTCCCGTGGTGCGGGGCGCATATGACGAGCTTCGCGAAGGCTCTGGCCTGCGTCCGCATTGGCAGGCGCTCGATGGATGTTTGCGGCGCTTGGGCGCGCAAGGCATGGCGCTGCGATATGAACAGGCCCGTCGTCTGATCCGCGAAAACGGTGTCACTTACAACGTCTACGGTGATGCCAGTGGTCTCGATCGGCCGTGGCAACTCGACCCATTGCCATTGATGTTGCCTGCGGCGGAGTGGGATGTTTTAGCGCGCGGAATTGCTCAACGAGCCCGTTTGTTGGATTCGGTGATTGCCGATGTGTATGGCCCTCAGCGTTTGCTGAAGGAGGGGCATCTTGATCCGGCGATGATTTATGCTCATCCCGCTTTTTTGCGTCCGTGTCACGGCATCGTTCCTCCGGGTGGTCGTTGGTTGCATGTCTATGCCGCCGATGTGATGCGCGGCGCTGATGGTACGTGGCGAGTGTTGTCAGATCGCACTCAGGCTCCGGCGGGTGCCGGATATGCGCTGGAAAATCGCATTGTTTTATCGCGTTCTTTTTCTGATGGCTATCGTCAATGCGGCGTTCAGCGGTTGGCTGGCTTTTTTATCGCGATGCGTCGGACGTTATCGAACTTGGCAGCTGGGCTGCGCATTCGCCGCGATAATCCACGCATCGTGTTGCTGACGCCTGGGCCTTTCAACGAAACCTATTTCGAACACGCGTACCTCGCGCGCTATCTTGGCTACACGCTCGT
Organism: Planctomycetota bacterium; assembly: GCA_043775355.1. GTDB lineage: Bacteria > Planctomycetota > UBA11346 > UBA11346 > UBA11346 > BOG-1363. Next base: position 22,996 of record JAYVSL010000255.1, on the reverse strand, counting down.
CGAAGGTGGCGATCTGACGGTGCGTGATGATCAGGTGTTTCTGAAAACGTTGGGTGGATTGCACCGCGTTGATGTCATCGTTCGGCGCTTGGATGATAATTTTTGTGACTCATTAGAATTGCTCAACGAATCAACCTTAGGAGTCGCTGGATTAGCGGCGGTTGCGCGAGCAGGAAATGTCGTCATCGCCAATGCCCTCGGCAGCGCGGTGGGTGAAAACGCCGCGTTGATGCCAATTCTACCACAGCTCTGTCGCATATTGCAGGGCGAAGAACTCAGTTTGCCGTCAGTGGAAACGATTTGGGGCGGGAATGACGCCGAAGGTTTACGCAAACGTTTTGATGACTTGGTCATTCGCCCAGCATTCGGCAGCGTTCGCGCCGCAGCGTGTTTGGGCGGCGAACTGAAAGGTCCAGAACGCGAACGTATCCTTACCCGTTTGCGTATGTCGCCGCATCTGTTGGTTGGTCAACGCGCGCTGGCGCCGTCGATAACACCGGTGTGGAGCGAGGGAAATTTTGCTGCGCGGTCGTTGGTCATGCGCGTGTTCGCCGTCGCGACGGACGATGGTTATCAGGTGATGCCCGGCGGCTTAGCTCGTATCGCGACGGAAAATCAGCCATGGGCAGTATCGTTTCAACGTGGCGGTGGCAGCAAAGATGTATGGGTGTTGTCCGATGGTCCGGTTGCCCCCGTCACCTTGCTGCGGCCATCCGGTGCGCCGGTGGAATTCAAACGCGGTGGCATCGATTTGCCCAGTCGCGTTGCTGATCATTTGTATTGGCTTGGACGTTATTGCGCGCGCGCGGATGACGCCGCGCGGGTGTTGCGCGCGGCATTGACGCGTTTGGCTGGTGATCAAGACGCGGGCGTTGATCAAGGACTGCAGGCCGCCGTACGCGTGCTCAAACATCAAGGGGTGTTGCGTAAACCAGCGGAAGACGGCGCGACTCTCGAAGCGCAATTACTCGATTTATTATTTAGTGACACCAATTCAGCCAGTTTACGTTCAGTGGTGGGACGCCTGCATTATGCGGCGTTTTCGTCACGCGATCGTTTGTCGTATGACACTTGGCGCATTGTGAATCATCTGGAGCAGGATCTTCGTCCTGAGGTCAAACCCGAACGCGCGGTGGATGCGTTGCCGTTGCTTGACCGCTTGGTGCTCGATTTTGCCGCGCTCGCTGGCATGGCGACTGAAAATACCACGCGTGGGCCGGGTTGGCGTTTTCTTGATCTTGGTCGGCGTTTAGAACGTGCGACGTTTACCGCTGAGCTTGTCCGTGCCGCTTTGGTTCCTCGCTTAGACGACAGCGTGCTCGACACCGTTTTAGAAATTGCTGACAGCGCGATCACCTATCGCGCACGCTATTTACTCTCGTTGCAAGTTCCCCCGGTGATCGACTTGCTGCTCTGCGATGGCACTAATCCGCGAGCGATGGCTTTCCAGCTCGAACGAGTGGCGGAACACGTTGGATATCTCCCACGAGCAGCTCAGGCATTACCGACGCCTGCTGAGCGCTTGGCACTAGGCGCTCATACCTGGGTACGTTTAGTTGATCCGCAAGAACTCAGCCGCGAGGACGAATCCGGCGAGCGTTCACACTTGGCGCATGTGCTCGATCACTTGTCGTCCGACCTGACGTTGTTGTCAGACACCGTGACAACGCAGTACCTCAGCCATGCAACGACCACGCGTCAGCCGTCGGTCGGACCAGGGGAGTAGTCAGCGCATGCTATTATTTATTCAGCGTCGCGAGTGCATTTTACCGATGGCACGTTGCAGGCAGTCCTTTTTTTGCGGGAGGTGGTGATGACCCGTTATCGCGTCTCTCACGTCACCACGTATTGCTACGGCGAGCCCGTCACCGTATCGCACAACGTTTTGCATTTAGCTCCCACAAATACGCCGCGTCAGCGGGTGGAATCGTTCACTCTCGATATTACTCCGGCTCCGGCAGTGCAGCATCAGCGGGTTGATTACTTCGGTAATCGCGTCGATTTTTTTACCGTGCAGGATCAACACACGGAATTAATCGTGCGCGCCGAATCCGTCTTAGAGGTTGATCCAGCGTTTGCCCTTGATGCACGGATTACCGAAGCCTGGGAAGTGGTGCGCGATCATTTATTTCACCCAAACGGTGACGAAGAAGTCCGCGCCAGCGAATTTCGCTACGATTCACCATTAGTACCGACCGGCCCTGATTATGCCGCCTACGCACTGGTATCATTTACGCCGAACCGCCCGTTGTTGGATGCTGCGCTTGATTTAGTCCGTCGCATCCACGTCGATTTTATTTACGATCCCAAGGCCACCGCCGTCACCACCACGGTGCCAGAAGTGTTCGCTAAACGTCGCGGAGTATGCCAAGACTTTGCTCACGTTGGCATCGCTTGTTTACGCTCGATTGGCCTCGCCTCGCGCTACGTCAGCGGCTATTTAGAAACCGCACCGCCACCCGGCCAAATCAAATTAGTCGGCGTCGACGCATCCCACGCATGGTTTTCATTATGGTGCCCAGGAATTGGCTGGGTCGGACTTGATCCAACCAACGATTGTCTCGCCAGCGACCGTCATCTCATCGTCGCCGTCGGTCGCGACTTCACCGACATCAGCCCAACCAAAGGCGTCATCCTTGGCGGCGGCACGCATGAAGTCAGCGCAGTGGTCGACGTCGCGCGGATTTAGAGTGAGGGCAGAGATGTGCGGGAGACAGAAGAAGTTCAAACGACCAGCATTCCTTTTCGCTCTGCGACACTAACTAACACCGACGTTCCCGCATTGAATTCAAGATAATCTTGTTCGATGCCATCGCTAAAAATGGCGCCGTTCTCCGCCATCTGCGAACTGATTTCTAAAGGCGTGTCCTGAATCCTTCCTTGCACCAGGGTGGCTGCGGTAGTGCGACTGGGGAAGGGTTCTCGCACGCTAAACATCAGGTATGGGGCATGCCATGGCATGGGTTTCGATGGAGCGCGGGTGCTGGTGGCATTTCCTGCAAGAGCCTGTGCGCCCGCCATGACGCTTTTCAACCAACCGGTGGATCCGAGTCCCGTCGAAATGATGATGCCACTGGAGGAATGTCGTTCAGTTTTATCGGCAAACCGAATCTGATAACGCGCTGAGATATGACTGCGTGCACCGATAAAGAAATCATTGACGGCATGCAGCACTTGGCCGTTATTCAGCGATGCCTTGGCCATGGTTATTTCTTTAATCGGCCTCTTTCGCGCAAAGACCTCGGGAATCAGCGTATTGAGATCATTGACCGTGAAAGGAAGCAGCACGCCGTCCCAGCGCTCTCGATCTGGATTTACGCCAATCAGAGGTTGGTGGCTTAGGTATTTGATGGTGTTCGCGACCAAGCCGTCTTGGCCCAGAGCGACAACGACATCATTTTTACCAAAGACGTAATTGGGCAGAAAGGTTCGGCTCACCACGTGTATACGACCGTGGCTGCCGAGCACACGCTCGGTAGCACGCAACGCTTCTAAGTAGCGATCATGCTCTTGCTGATAATCGGTAAAATCAGCTCCAAGATGCTCGATGTAAAAGCGTGATTGGGTCAAGGTGTTAAAGCGCGCAACCAGTTCTTCGAGCCGGGTACGGCGCGAAACCAGAACAATACGGTTTTCGGTCTGGGGCATCATGCCTAGCTCTTTTTACTCGTCATCAGTTGCTGCAGAAGCTCGGGTGAAATATTGAGCTCACCAATTTTCTCTGCCTTTTCTGCCAGACCCTGAAAAGCGAGAGCAATCAGTTGACTTGGCTGCATTCCTACGCTGGCGAGCGACTGCAGATTTCGTGGGTCGATCCCCGCAAGAGCCTTAACCATGGCTGATAAGGCATACGCCTTCGAGTCAGCTTCATGACGTGCATTGTCGACCGATAGCGCGACTAAGTCTTGTCGACGTTTTTCTAGCAGAACGTGCGTGTCGAGTTCCGCTTTTTGTAATTCGTGTTGTTTCTCTTGCACGGAACGTTCGGCCTCCATCTGAGCTTCGCGCACCTGCCTACGTTTATGCTCGACGGCAACTTCGGTATTCAATTCGCTTTCTTTAATCGCGCGCTCCTGCTCGACGGCAGAGATTCGGCGGGCGTGAATTGCGGCGTCGGCTTCACGTAATAACTGTTCGCGTGCCTCAGCTTCAAGGGCGCGCGAGGTTTCGGGGGTTGGTTTAATCGCCAGGATCGAAACACCAATAATGACAGCGCCCAAGGCACTGACTTCGGGCGATGTCGATAAAGCAGTTGAGACATTCAGTGTTAGCCGTTCCGATGAACGCAGCGCATCCCGCAGTGGCATCTGATTGATCTCTTTTCGAATCAGCACCTTGAGCAAATTCACCACTCGCTGAGGGAGTTTATCCGGATCATCTGAGACATATCTTCCTGAGTGGTTGACCGTGAAATTAAGGAGTTTCGCCGTCTTTTTTGCATCATCGATCCGATAGGCGACTTGTCCTTGAACCGTGACCTCCTGAAAGTCAGCCGTGCTTTCGGCGAAAATAAACGGCACGTCAACACTCCCCAGTGGTACCAGCACGAGAGACGTGGTGGGAGTGTAGTAGAAAAACGAAAGGCCGACGCCTTCTCGAACAATGGCGCCGGCCTTGTATTGGAGGACGTAGGTGGTGGGGGAAATTTTGATAAACTTTAATCCAAGCATGTGAGCGTCTTTCGTTCGTGGTTGTGTGATGGTTGTCAGAGATTGAGTTTAGGCCGAGGCCTGCCAGTGCGCCAAGCATGCATCGGCGAAGCGTTCCGCTAGGGCCATCACATCGTCATGTCGGGCTAGCGTCGAAATCCATTCTTTGGGAATCGCATTGAATCCGTAGTGCAGGCCGGCCATGCCACCGGTGACGGCGCCGGTGGTATCCGCGTCGTCGCCAAGATTGACTGCGGCCAAAACGGTACTGCGAAAATCGTTGTGATTCGTCAGGCACCATAGTGACGCCTCAATGGTGGAGACGACATAGCCGTCGCTATGGATGGCGGCACGAGGTTGGTCCATAACCGATCCGTTAAGTAAGCGCTTGAGGATCTTTCGTTCTAGCTCGGAAATAATGTTTGGTAGCAAACGATGGCTGGCTTCTTGAGCTGAGGCCCTCACTGATTTATCTGACAGCACGGCATCACACCATAAGGCATGCCACGCGCAACAAAGCCGAGAACGCAAGTGTGCATGGGTTAGTGCGCTTGCTTCACTTGCCTTCGAAATAATAACCTCTGTCGTTTGCCTCCAAAGCCAGCACGACACGGGCAAGAAACGCATGAGTGAGCCATTTCCGTTGTCTGACTCGCAAGTCATGCCACATAAAAGAGGATCGCGATTGGTGCGAAATAATCTGAGTGCGCCTTGGGTTGCATTACCGATGTCGAAGACCGCGCCATGCGGTGTCCACCAAGAATTGTCGTACCATAAAAGGAATCCGGAGATGAGCTTCTCCATATTCCAGCCCGCGCCACTTAATGAATCTGCTGTTACCAACGTCATGGAACCGTCATCGCTCCACGTTCCCGCTGGTTGGTTCCACGTACCAAAGGCGCGCATGTCAGTTATGGGATCACGATCCAAAGTCGATCGCCCAGTGAACTCCACAGGCACACCAAGGGCATCCCCGACTAGCGAGCCAACGATTCCACCCATGAGACGATCGCGAAGTTGGACTTGGTTCATGATTCACCGATCCCGACTGAGGTAGGTTGGCGGAACGTGTTCAGCGAGCCAGACGCCGTTTTCCGAGCATCTGAACACGTGGCCATCTGCGTGCATGCGCGCTGCATTGATGTTAATCAGCACGGGTTTCCCATGGCGACCACCAACAGTTATAGCGGTTTTGGGATCTGCGGACAGGTGCACATGATGACGCTGTTGAGGGCGTAAACCGTCGCATAAAATACTGTCAATGAATCGTTCCGCAGTGCCGTGAAATAAAATAGCTGGAGGAACCATGACTGGCAGCTGTAGGTCGACAGGAATAGAGTGCCCTTGATTTGCACGAATCTGAGTCCGATCGGCATTAAAAGCGAAACGTTGTTTATCACTGGACGCCACGACTTCTTCGAGATCTGACCGTTCTGTTCGTTGTCCGTTGCTATTTGCCGCCGCTAGTAAGAGGTCAATGCCGATCCAGCCAGCGGAATCTAATGTTAGTCCAGCGCTTTGGGGATTGTGACGTAGAACATAACTCAGCCACTTACTGAGTTCGGTGATTCGATTGCGGTTTTTCATGGAGTACCAACCCGTTCCAACCACCACAGCCCCGCATACACTTTATGATCAATCATTTGCCCAGCATCTTTCCGAGCAGCAAGCCATGACGTGATTTGTGTGCGCGGAACGGCATGCACCGTAATGCCTTCCCCAGGAACACCTCCTCCGGCGCTGGTGCGGGTGAGATGTTGTGCGTGAATCATGGTGACGACTTCACTGGTTAATCCCGCTGATGACGGCCCACGGTTGAGAATACGGAGTTCACGCGCACTCCAGCCGGTTTCTTCATCCAGTTCGCGATTCGCGGCGATCAGCAGATCTTCGCCAGCATCTTCGTCGCCAACCAATCCAGCGGGAAGCTCGATGACGGATACGCCGAGTGGAATGCGGTTTTGTTCGACCAGAAGAATGTCATCGGCAGGAGTCACGGCGATGATGACGACCACCGCGCTGGCGGTACGACGACGGACGAACTCCCAGCGTCCTTCTTTCACCATTTCCAGATGACGACCAGAAAAAAGAACATCGGTCATGGGAGAGTTCCTGTTATGAGTTCGGCGGCTAATGTGGCGTAGAAATAAGACGACAGAGCCGTGTTAGAATCAAAATGAAAAATCATGGAAAAACTCGGCGAACGATATGGGCGAGAATGATAAGAAAGAAAATGAAGTTACGTGCCGGGATCATTGGCCATCCCCAGCGTTGTGTCGGTGCGCCGCCAAGCGTTGCCCCAGCGGCACGCAGGGCCTTCACCGATACCGGCCAGTCGGCAATGCGCTCGACCCATTCCTTAGGAAAAGCGGCTTCGCCATCATCTAGACCGTACCACGCTCCTGCGATCGCACCGATGGTGTCGGTGTCACCGCCAGCGCGTCGAATGGCCGCCATACCGCTGCGCGCATCGTGACGATGACGTAACCAACATCCTAAAGCGAAGGGCACACTGTGCAGACTCCAGCCACTGACATATTCGGGGCATCCAAGCGCAGCTGCGAGAGCATCGGTATTTTCCCCTCGTCCATGCCATTCTCGCACGACGTTCAGCGCATGTCGCCATTGAGCATCTTCGTGGTCAAGCAGTGGCCAGAGGTCGCCGTTGTCACCGCGCGTGATCCAGGCGGCAGCCTCAGCGACGGCACGCGCCGCAGCATGTGCATGTGGATGACGATGCGTCAAAAAACATGAGGCATCGCCATAAGCAGAACGCGCCGTTGCATCGTGAGCGAGCACCGCGCCGATAATAGCAGCTCGCATGCTGGGACCATTACCACCTGAAGAAACGCCAGAGAAATTTGGCGACCAGCCGAGCCACAAGCGAATAATCGCTTGTCCAGTAGCCTTCCCACAACCGCTCGGAAGACACAGCAACCACCAACGCAATCGCCAGCCAAGGCGTCGGGCAAACGCTTGTGGATTTTTTTGTTCGGCAGCTAGCTCGGCAGCTAAGCAGCGGGCGACGAAAAAAGTATGATCGGTATCGTCGCTAATCATGCCACGTCCGAATACGAATCCGTGGCAAAGCTGACCATTGAAGCGGCGAGCGATACGCCTCCGCGACAACCCCTCGGCTGGTAGCAGCAAGCTGTCGCCGACTGCGGTGCCGACTAAGCAGCCAATATATCGGTCTGTGGGTTGCATAGCGTCCTTCTTGGTTATGGCTCGCGGGACAGGCCATAGCTTTAGATCTCGAAATTGATGCCGTCTTTAGTCATTTGCCGATATTTGCGTTCATTAAAACGGTAGAGTCGCGCGGCGCGGTGAGCGACGTCTTGTTCGACTTCGTCGAGTTCATCAAGGATATCGAGGGAGAGGACCTTCTTTCGGAAGTTGCGTTTATCGAGGATGCGTTCGAGAATGATCTCGTACATTCGTTGCAGTTGCGTGAGTGAAAACTTTGGCGGCAGCAGTTCGAATCCGATTGGCTGATAACGAACTTTTCCTTGGAGGCGTTTAAGCGCGGTATCGAGGATGGTATCGTGATCGAAACAGAGCTTCGGCAGATCATCGACCGCGAACCATGCGGCTTCACGCGCATCGGTCGCTGCCTGAACTTTGTGGTCGAGTAATTTCACCAAGGCGTAATACGCCACGGTTACTACGCGTTCACGCGGATCGCGGCCAGGATTGCCGAAGGTGTAAAGTTGCTCAAGGAACACCTTGGTCAGTCCCGTTTCTTCGCTCAGTTCGCGCAGAGCACTCTCTTCTAAAGTTTCGTCCATTTTGACAAATCCACCGGGCAGCGCCCAACGCCCAGCGAAAGGTTCGTTGTCCCGCTGGATCAGCAAAACTTTCAAATCCTGCTCATCCAGACCGAAAACGACGCAATCGACGGTGACAGCAGGACGGGCGTATTGGTAGGTATAAACCATGTTCGTGTCTCTCGCAAATAAACATGGTGTATATTAAACACTATGTCAAGCGGTAGGATGGGCGATTTTCAGTCGTCACTCAGGGTAATTTGAAAAAGGAGTCGCAAGGCGCTGTGGTGATCGGTTAAGAAATGCGAATGAAGCTGTCTTTCGTCGGAGGTCTTTTCGCGCATAGATGTCAGCGGTGGGAATTTTAACCGACGGCAAATCACGGTTGTGTCATGCAGAGGGTTTGCGGACTTCATTGCCTGGCTCTTGCAATCTCGTTGACCGACTTGAGGGTGAGCTCTCGTTCACCACTCGTTCATCACTCGTTCACCGCTCGTTCACCGCTCATTTACTACGTATCGAAAGTCTGCCGCCATGGCGAAGTCACCCATTCTGCTTGGACCTATCCTTTATCTCGGCAAATGTGACGAGGTTACCTGGCGCATTCGCTTGGGCGTTTTGGTCCGTGAAACGACGCCGGGCGTTTGTTCGGTTTCATTTGCGTCATCGCCAGAGGTGAAAGTCGTTTCATTAACGCGGGTCGAGGATTTGACGCCGATTGATAAAACCCTTGGTGTTTTCTGGTCTTTTCTCTTGGAGATTCCTCGTGCGGTTACGGCGAAGTCGCTGTCTTATGAGCTTAAAGATGCGCAGGGTCAGCAGCTCGTGATGGTAAAGGACGTGGTTATTCCTGCGAAAGGTCAGTTACCGAATCTGGCATTTTTCTCATGCAATGGCTTTAGCTCAGCGAGCATGGCGAAAAAAGCGCTCGACATTCGCTCTGCTGACGAGGCGTATGAAAATTGGCAGGGGCTGCTGAATCGTCATCAGACGCAATCTTTCCATGTGCTCGTCGGTGGTGGCGATCAAATTTACGCAGATCAATTATTGGTTGAGCGTTCTTTCTGGGATTTCGGCACGGATGATCGATTGAAGGAAAATACGAAGTTGGATTCTAAAGTCGGACCGTACATGAAGCTCTATGTTGATCGGTGGGGAAAAAATCCGCAGTTCTTAACCGCGCTGTCACGCATTCCTTTGGTCGCTACCTGGGATGATCACGATATTTTTGACGGTTGGGGTTCTTGGGCGGTCGAATACCAAGAGTGCAAACTCTTCAAGGCGCTTTTTTTTGGCGCTGCGCGTGCATTTGATCTGTTCCAAAGTGGTGGCCCAGAGGCGAGGGCCGATCATCAATGTGGGTCGCCCGTTCATCGCATGAAGTACGTCAGTCTTCCCGCCAATGCGCAATCAAGCGTAGATCTGTTATTGCTCGACGCACGGACTCAGCGAACCAGAAAAGACATTCTCGGCGAACAGCAATGGACTGATATCAAAGCCCTATTTGCGGCGCGGTCACAGCGGCCAACGGTCGGGAAGCATCATTTTTTCGTCGTCGCTTCCGTGCCAGTGGTGTACTTAGAGTTTCATATTGCTGACCTGATCAGCGCTCCGCTGGGGATGGAGGACGATCTGCGTGATCATTGGCAACAGGAAGATCATCGTGGCGAACGTGCGAAGCTGATCATGAACTTGCTCGACCTGGGCAAGCGCACCAATACCTGCGTGTCGCTCTTGTCTGGCGATGTTCATGTCGCTGCCCATGGAGTCATTAAATCGACCAGAGCGGATCACATTCCTGAACATCAAAAAACGACGGGCATGGCCGTCATTCGCCAATTCACCGCTTCTGGCATTGTTCATCCGTCGCCAAGCGGAATGGAATGGAGTGTTATTAGCGCGTTGACGACTGAGCCATTAGAAGAAATTGAGCCGGGCGTGACGACTGCTCTGAGTAAAATTGGGAACAGCGTGGTTATGCGCGAGCGCAATTGGCTCGCGATCGATCACGCATCGAAGTCGGAAGACTTCGGTACCTACATTTGTACTTGGATGACGGTTAAAGGCGCCGTCGGGCAAAGTGTGTTTCTTAAAACGTGAGAATCCCGGGTTTTTTCGTTTTAGAAGCGGTCTGGAAATACAGAATGAAACAGGAGTACGCAGAGGCGCAGAGGTGAAGAAGAACTTACCGTAAAGATAAGCTTCACCTGTTCGATGAAGGCAAAGATCACACGCAATTTAATTCAAACCCTAGATTTTCCTTCGCGTCATCGCGTCTTTGCGACGAAAGTTTTGTTTCTACTGTGACACTAAGGCGCGAAATCTTCATGCTGTCCGAAGATTTCGCGCCTTAGTGTCACAGCGATCGCAGGGGTTCTCGTCGCAGTGACAAGCACGTTACATGCTTGTTACACTCAGCTTCTTGCGGGGTGTCATATTAGCGGGCCTCAAAGGAGATCCGCTATGCGTTATCTGCTCTCTGTTGCGTCCCTGTGCGTGACGTTTTCACTCTTCGCCGCTGAGCCATTGGTGATTCATGAGTGGGGGACTTTTACTTCGTTGCAGGACGAAGCGGGCCACACCATTGGTGGTCTCAATATCGACGAGGAACGGCTGCCGGACTTCATCCATGACCTGAGTCCGATAGATATAGCCGACTACGGTGAGCTTTCTGCCGGGCTCGACCGCTTCAGTAAAGGTGTCGCAGAAGGTGATCCTACGGTGACCATGCGGTTAGAAACGCCGGTGATTTACGTCCATTTACCGCCCGGACAGGATTCAGCGACCTTTGATTTGTCAGTCGCGTTCCGTGGTGGCTTTCTTTCTCAATTCTATCCGATGGCTCAGCCCACAGTGAACGATCGCCCACTGCGCTGGCACAATCAGCAATATAGTAATACCGTGGAGGGAAAAACCACGACGTACAACGTACGAGAAATTCAGGTGCAAAATGATGCTGCTTCGCAACCGCCGATTTGGTCGCGTTGGAATGCGCCTTCGCTGAGTAGTGCAACCACGAGTTCGCTGACGTGGCGTGGTATTACGGTTGGAGGATCGGAATCTGCGCCAGAGACCACGTCACCGGTTTGGCTTGCCCCACGCAAAGTTGATGCGTCGAATCTCACTGTTGGTGCTGAACACGAACGTTATTTGTTCTATCGTGGACTCGGCCACTTTGATGCTCCACTGAAAACGACGCGCTCTGCTGACAGCACTACGTTGACGGTTAGTCCTCGGCCCGAGGGGATGACGAGTAGGTGGATGTCGAATTATATACCAAGATTGTGGTTTGCTGATTTACGTGCGGACGGGACGGCAGCGTTTCGCACCATCTCACCAATGGGTTTGTACCGTACTCATCCGGATGAAGCCCCTGTCGCAGCGCAAACTTTTTCGGCTACTTTCAGTTCAGAGGATTTTTCCGCAGAACGTTTGCGTCTTTTACGGCAGGAGCTGCATGCGGATCTAGTGCAAAGTGGTCTATTCGCTGATGAAGCTCAGGCGCTGCTGACGACCTGGGAGGCTTCGTACTTCAAGGCCCCTGGGCAGCGTTTGTTTTTCCTAGTGCCGTCGGCTTGGACTGATCACGTTTTACCTCTGACGATTTCAACTCCGGCTAAGGTCATACGAGCAATGATGGGGCGCATCGAATTGATTTCACCGACGCAACGTCAGGCATTGACGCGCATCGCGAATGGACCGATCTCCACACGTAAATGGTACGATCAGTTCGTCAAAGATCGCATCGGCTACTATACGGACGACACCAAGTATATCGCGCGCCCAGGTGGGGGTGACGTTCAGAAGCGTTTGATGGTGAATCACGAACAGGGGATTTTCGCTGAACTGAAAGTTCCCGTGCCTGCTGATTATCAAGCTTATCTCTCGCTTGGACGTTTCCGTGATGCGTTGCTGTGGGAAACCCAAAGCCGTACTCCGAGTCAAGGAATGGCGCATTTTCTACGTACATATGTGGTGAGTTCTTGGGGATACATGGCCTTGCATGACTGGCAGAAGAAACTCTTGCCCGAAGAGCCAGTGACGAAGGCAGCAGCGAAAACACCGTGATAGAATGTTACGCCTTCGGCACCGCAGGCTTGTCGTCGGGATCGCTGTAGTCTGGTCCGTTGAGAATTCCGGCTTGGCGGATTTGGTTGGTGAGTTCTTTGCGGACCATGCCGATGGCGTCGAGCATTTCATCGCCCTTGGTCGTTTGGCCAGTGCGGATCAGGAACTTGATCAAGACCTTGTAACACGACATCGCCTGTGGGCTGAGCGCCATCTGCACGTGTTGCGGCGGTAACGCTTGCGGGAGCAGCTGTAAAAGCAGGCCGGCGAATTCTTGCCCTGAGAGATCGACCAGCGGTGCGCGGATGGCGCGCATCGACAATTGTTCAAGCAAAGGGCCGAGTTGTCCGGCGAGCTGTTGCAGGGGGGCTGGCAACGTTTGCGCTTCTGGGCTGCTAACAAATGCTGGCCAATCGATGGGCTGTGGTTGGCCAGGGGCTTCATCGCCTTCAGCGCCTTCAGCGTCTGCGATTCCTTCATCGATTTCATCGATTTCGGAACCGTCGTTTGCGTGCGGTGCATCATCCGTTGGAACAGGCGCGGGCGGAACGGGAGGTCGCGGTGCCACTGGTTTGCCGATCGATCCGGCGCCAGCGATTTTAGGCGCTGGGTTTTTTGCCGCAGCGGTTTTAAGCGGAGTTTTTTCGGGCAGCGGTTCAGCGACTTTCGGCGCTTTTGGCACAAAGAGAAAATCAGCGAACGTAGTTTTCCACGCTGCTTTCAGTGCTTTGATGGATTCTTGGTCGCGGCCATCGTCCTGCACGGTTTTGCGTAGGCGTTGTAATTCAAAGCGATCGCAGAAACGATCTTGCTCGATCACTTGTTGGATCAGCGTCGTGGTCCGTTCATCGCCTAACACGGCAAGGACGCGACAAGCGTGTTCGCCCAGACCGCTGCCGCCGCCACGTGCACGTTCAATTTCGGCGAGGACGCGCGCGGCCATGGCATCACCAAGGCTGGCGCTGGCGGTGCGCTGGGCAGCCAAGCCAGCGAGAATCGCGTAGGCATTTTCACGAACGTCGAGTCCACCGTCAGCGAGCGCGGTGAGAGCTTTCGCTTCAACGCCGTTGGTTGCGGTGGCCAAGCGTCCAAGCGCCCAGGCGATGGCTTTGCCAGCGACGCCGTCGGTATCAAGCATGGTCAGCAAAGGCACGATGGTTTCCGACAAAGCGCGTTCACTAGTGATGATGGCCAACGCGGCGAGATGCGCGCCTTTGGCCGTTGTCAGCGCCGCCGTCAGATCGCCAGCCGTTGGGGTCGCGGCATCGATATGTTCGGCGAGGAATTTGCCGTCGAGGATCAGGTCAGTGGCAGTGAGCATATGGTCAGTCTTTTCCGGTGATCGCGGTGACGAAAATAAAAAATCTCGTAAAGGTTTAAAAGAGCATTCAGGGTTTGGTCGGAAGCTGACAGCCTTCGCGTGCGGCGATCTTGTCGAGACGTCGTTGATGACGACTTTCAAAAGTCGCACTTAACCAAACGTCGACCATGCGCAGCGCGGTTGGGACATCGACGATGCGTGCGCCAAGTGCCAGCGCCTGGGCGTTATTATGTTGGCGCGCCAGTTGTGCGGTGGCTTCACTATGAACGAGCGCACAGCGAATCCCTGGGACTTTGTTCGCCACGATGCTGACACCGATGCCGGTGCCACAGACGAGCACAACGCGTTCGTTGCGGCCGTCAGCCACGGATTCGCAAGCAGGGCCAGCAAGATCCGGGTAATCGCAGGAGGCTTCGCTGGTCGTACCAAAATCTTCCACTTGATGGCCGGCCTGGCGTAAATGCGCGATGATAGCCCGCGTATGTCCGACCGCAGAATGATCACCGACGACAGCGATGTTCATGAGTAACTCCGCAAGAGTGGATGAAGATGAATTCAGTGAGCGATCAGTGAATGACGAAAATTATCGCTCTCGGCTTTATTTTATTCGTATATTTTATTCGTATATTTTCTTGGTGCTTAAGCGCCGATGGCTGACGGCCCAGAGGGTCATCAGCCATCAACGTCACTCCGCAGTCAACCGTTTAATGGTTGCAGTCGGGTCCATGAACATGGCCGACGTCGCCGTGCACGGGGTTAGCGACGAAACGTCCCAACACTTTGTCGAGCAAGACTTCGAGCGCCTTGGCTTCGCGGATTTCCGCGACGACTTGGTTAATCTGGCCGCTCTTTTGCAACTGGTCGGCGATTTCTTGGGGTTTACGATTCGAATGCTGAGCAGCCATTTGGATCTGGCTCTCAAGATCTTCGCGGGTGACTTGAACGTGATGTTGTTCGGCAACCGCGTCGATGATCAGGTGGCGCTTCAGGCCTTTTTCGACTTCGACTTTGATGTCTTCAGTCAGCTTGGCGAGTTCTTCGACGCTCTTGCCTTCTTCCTTGGCCTTTGACAGGCGTTGGTCGAGGTTGTCTTTCAGGCTGGTTTCGAGTAATTTTGCAGGCAATTCGATCTTGACCGCAGTCATCAACGCTTCGGTCATTTCAGCGATTTGCTTCTGATGCAGTTCCATTTCTTTCTGGTGCTTCAATTGAGCGCTTAAACGGTTTTTCAGGGTTTCGACATTGTCGACGCCCATGCGCGTGGCCAAGGCATCGTCCCAAACGGCAGCGCGTTGGCGCTGCGCGCTCTGAATCGTCACATTGATGCGCGCTTGTTTTTCAGCGGCTTCTTTCGGGCTGAACGTTTTCGGCAAGGTGGTGGTGAAATCCAAGCCATCGCCAATTTTCTTGTCTTTAAACAACACCACTACGTCTTCAGGCTTGGTGCCGAGCAGGCTGTAACCGCCGACCAAATGGTGGAAGTCATGGAGCTTGCGAACTTCTTTGCCATCGACTTCGACGGTGCCGGTCAGGGTCACGCCGTCGTCAGCGACGATGACTTCGCCAGCTTCCAAAGGGGCTTGGGTGCCAGCGCGCATGCACAGATTATCGACGGCTGCTTGGACGTCAGCTTCGGCAACGGTCGGTTCGTCTTTGGTGATCACCATAGAGGTGGGTTCTGGCAACGTGATCGTAGGCTTCACATCGAAGCTGACGATCAGCTCCAAACCATTTTCTGATTTGAGTGACTCGTTGGTGAGCGGACCAACCGGTTTGAGCTGATGCTGTTTGATCGCTTCGTTGAAGCCTTCATCGGCCAGTTCTTCGCGGGCCTGTTGCGCGGCGGCGGGGCCGTAGCGTTTGGCGACCATCATCTTGGAAGATTTTCCTGGGCGGAAGCCGTCGAGCTTCACCTGACCGGTGAGCTTTTTCAGCACCTTCTCGCGACGGGTGTCGACTTCGGCTTGAGTGTAGGTGACGGTAACCTTTTTACGGAGGGTACCGGCGTCGTTGATAGTGGCCTGCATGGTGGACTCGCTGCGCTTATTCCCCCCACCTTGGCGGTGGACGGAACAGGTGGTGAAAAACGGGCGCGCAGTCTGTAGCGATGCCGCGCCTGGGCAAAGGGTTCTTCCCGGCGAGGGTCGGCGAGAGGGGTACGGCTACCGGCTACTGGCTACAGACCACCGGATCGAGCTGTGACGTCGTATATAAAACCTGTGGTCCGTAGCCGGTAGTCGCCTGGGGCAATCATTGCGCTGATCAAGTCGACAAGCGAACGCAGCGCTCACGTCTCATTCATTGAATCAAACTATTGCGCATGGTCATGATGCGCTTGGTCACTTCGCGATGCGAACAAGCCTTGGCGCACGCGTCGAGCGCGTTGATCAATTCGACTTTGTAGTCAGGGGGGCAATCGGGCAGCGCCTGTAGCAGCGGCAGCTCCATGCCTTCCCAGATGCCAATGATGGCGGCTTGGTCATTGCCGGTGGCAAGCGTACGTAGCGTTCGTGCGGCTTCGACGCAGCGTGCGGCGCCATTGGCGGTGAGGATGCGTTCAATCGCGTTTTTTTGGTTGATGCGTGAGCGTCGTAGCCACGCAATAAGAATCCCGGCCAACACCAAAGCTGCGAGCGCAAGAAGAAGTGGAATCAGTAAACGTGACACGCTTCGTTCACTTCTTTGCGGGTGCTGGCGGCGTTGATGCTGTTGGCTGAGTTGGCGGCATTTGCTGGAGGCTGCCACCAAGAATCGTCCCGGCGAGCGCGTCCATCGCGCTGCCGCTGCCGCTCATCATGACGTGCGGAGTGATTTGCACTTTGCCGTCGCTAACGAGTTTCATTAATTCGAGAGCGGTGACGCCTTGCGCGCCGATCGCACTGGCCATCGACGAGTAGGCCTTCTGCTTCGCCTCGGCGGTGATCAGAATATAACTGGCCTCACCTTTGGCTTCAGCTTCACGTGCTTTCGCTTCCTGTTCGGCGACTTGGACTTTGTAGGTGGCGGCCGCCAGTTGGCGTTGTTGTTCGGCTTCTTCCTGCGCCTTGATAAAGGTGGCGCGTGATTCTTCGGCGCGCTTCTTCTCGGAAAAAGTCTGCTGCTGGTTGAGGGCAACTTCGCGATCGGTTTGCGTCGCGAGTAAGGTTTTCCCTGCTTCGGTCGCGGAAATATCGATGTTGCCAATGAACAATCCTTCGGTGTCGAGATGAAATTGTTTCATCTCGGTTTTGAATTTGGCGCTGGCCATCGACTCTACTGAACTGCGGCTACCGACAAACTTGAGCGCATTCATGGTTTCGGCGGTGTTGCGAAAAATGGCGCGCACGGTGGGCAGAATGGCGCGAGCTTCCAGTGCGGTAACCGGATGAGCGACTCCGCCGCTGGCGCGCGTGGTGATTTGCGAATTACCAGAATCGCCGCGTCCGGCATCGGTCAGTGACGTTGCATGCGGATTGCCAAGCAAGGCGACCACTTGCGGTGCTTGCTGGGCCTGAATCGCCACTGAAACGCGCACATCAACCGGGAAGGTGAAACCATCGGCAGAACGCACGGTGATCGCTTCGTCTCCTTTATAGGTAAAAACCAAATTGGTGGTCTGCACGTTCACGACTTGGTAAGCGTCAGGATGAAGATTGTACGCACCCGGCGTCAACGCTTCACGCCAGATGCCTTGATAGCCCTTCGGTACTAACGCGACGCCGTTGATGATAGTCGCGCCCTCAACTTCTTTCGAGGTGAATGCTTTACCCGCATTGGCTTTGATCACGGCAACTTCGCCAACGCCGACCAGCAACGCGGGCTTGGCGGTGATGGAAAATAAACGCGGATTAAAACGGTAACGCCCTGGCGTCAGCACGGTCAATTGCGGCCCGCGATAGCCCAAATCCTGGCCAAGAAATTTTGCGCCATCAAGCAGATCCTCGCTTGATTCCCATGCCGGAGCATAGACCTCGCCCGCTGGCAGCGGTTTACCATCCAGCGCCATGATCACGCCGACGAAGCCTTGTTCGATGGTTGAGGTCGGCACCTGAGTGAGGTCGTAAATCCACGGCCAAAAACCAAAGTGCCACCCAGGTCCAAGCATTTCGGCTTGCGGACCTTTTTCGCCGTGCGCCGCCACCACGCGGTTGGCAGGTAGATCAGTACCGAATTTTCGAATAACGATGCCACCCTGATCGTCATTGACGTAGATTGCCGTTGAAACGGCAATCGCGACCAGCGAACCAAGTGCCGCTAAAAAACCCACGGCAAAACCAACGACGCGCTGATTATTCAGCGCCTGGGGCACTGCGAATAAGACCAACGCGATGACAATTAAGATCAGACCAAGGGCGAGCATGAGCATGGTGACGGTCTCCGAAGGGTGGGAACCATCCCGCGCAATACACGGGGGTCAATTACGAGAAAGCGATAGGTTATCGCAACGCCATTGGTGGAAAAGGCGACGCGCTCTGGGCGTCACGCTCTCACGATTCTTGGCGGTGTCGTGGCGTGGCGAGGTGACGGATGCGAAGAACCACGGGCACAGCGCTAAACCCTGTGGTATGGTTGCCCACTACCTCATTGGCCCGCGCCACTCGCACCCGCCTGGACGATCTTGTGCAAGCTGATCCATCGCCGATGAACCTGCGCTCGTTGCCCTGGCAGAGATTTTTGCCAGTCGATGTTATCTTGGTGGCGTTGGTGTATTTCTGCACTGCGCGGATGGCCTTGGTGTTCGCCTTTGAAAAAACCAATGCGAGCCCGTTTTGGCCACCTGCCGGATTGGCGTTTGCTGCGTTGATTATTCTGGGGCCGCGCGCGCTGCCTGGCATTTTGGTGGGCGCGGTGGGCGCGAATCTGGTGACTTTTTTGAGCAATGGTTTTAGCGCTCCGTGGTCGTTGGCGTGGTGGTCGCTGGCGATCGGGGTCGGCAATACCCTGGGCGCGTGGTGCGGTTGGTGGGTGGCCGGTCGTTTACGCACGACCCAGGGCTTCATGCTTGATAGCCGCTGTGCGCTGCGTCTGACTGCTGGTGCGGCGACGGCGGGTCTGTTTGCGGGGGTGATCGGCGCGACCGTGGTGGTGTTCGGTACCGGCTTACCGAGTTCTTTGTGGCCGGTGATTCTGCGCATCTGGTCGGTGGGCGATGCGGCCGGCGTTATCGTTATTCTGCCATTAATTCTGCACTGGTGGTGTTCGCCAGCCGAAGCGGCCAGGCGTTTCGTGTGGGTGACGTATATTCTGCTGATTGCCGTGATGCTGATTCAGGTGTTCGCCGCGCCTTCATCTTTTTGGCCGATGTGGGTGATGTCTGCGGTGCCATTTTTGGCCGTGGCGTTGCGCTCACGGCGGGCGACGTGGACCACCGCGAACGGCGTGGTGTTGTTTTTCATCTGGCAAACCATCCAGGGCCAGGGTCCGCTGGCGGATGTGCAAGAAAGCACGGCTCTGTTGCGGGTGCAGCTCGCCATGCCGATCTTTGCGGTGTTGTTAGTCGTTGATGGCTGGTGGTTAAAACAATCCGTGCGTTCGCCCGCCAACCAGGGCCTTGATCTGCTGTTTGGTGGAAAAACGCCACAGCGCTTTGCGCGGGTGGTGCCTGCGATGGGCGTCACGCTGTTGGGGGTGGCGATCTCGCTGACGACCTGGAGTTCGTTGCTGCGGCAACAGGACCACAACATCGCGCAACAAGCCGATGAAACCGCCCAGAACATCGCTGGACATTTCACGGCGCGCCTGAAAGACCTGAAGAAATCCGTCCAGCGCATCGCTTCTCGTTGGGAAAACGCCAAAGGCACGGCGGAAGATTTGTGGCGCAAAGACGCCGTGATCTACCACCGGGACTATGGTTGTGTGCAGGCTTTAGAGTGGATCGATCGCGACACCGTTATTCGCTGGATCGAACCGCTGGCCGGCAATGAAAGCGCGCTTGGCCTGCGGCTGTCGGACGAACCGGTGCGGCGGGTAGCGTTGGAGCGCTCTCAGGCGGAACATCAGTCCATCTTCACGTCGATTATTAAGTTGAAGCAGGGCGGACGCGGGTTTTTGATGTATTCGCCCATCGTCATCGATGGCAAGTCCGATGGCTTTATCGTCGCGGTTTTCCGCCTGGACGATTTTATTTACTCCATGCAACGCATCACTAATGCTTGGGGGACGGACTACCGCGTTCAGTTTCGTCAGGACGACCAGCTGGTCTTCGATTCTTTTTCCGAAGTGGCCGGAGCACCCGAAGCGCAAACCGTCATCCCGGAAAGTCTGCACGGTCATGAGGCGCTCATTCTTGCTCAGTCGCTGAGGATTCATGCCATTCCTACCGCAGCAATGAGAGCACAGCAAACCAGCTCGTTGCCCGCTCTGGTGCTGAATGCGGGTCTGCTGCTGTCGACGCTTATCGGTATCAGCATCACGCTGATGGGCGTGGCGCTGACCCATGCGGAACGTTCGCACGAAGCGTCGCAGGCAAAGGCGCGTTTTCTTGCCACCATGAGTCATGAGATTCGCACGCCGATGAATGGCATTTTGGGTGCGGTGGAACTGGCATTAACCCGGCCGCTGGATGAAGAAGCGCGTGGTCATCTGGCGCTGGTCGATCAGTGTGGACGCACGCTGCTGGCGATCATTAATGACATCCTCGATTTTTCGAAAATTGAATCCGGTAAATTAATATTGGAACGGATACCGCTCGATTTGAGCGAGGAAGTCCGCCAAATCGCTACGCTGTTCACGCCCATGGCTCGCGACAAAGGACTGGAATTAGCGGTGGTGATCGACCCTGCGTTGACCTCATACGTGCTGGGTGATCCGGTTCGTCTGCGTCAGATGCTGCTGAATCTGCTGTCGAATGCCCTCAAATTCACCGAGCAAGGACGCATTAGCATTGAAGTTCAGCAGGTGGGCGGAACCGCTGATTGCCCGCTGATCGAGCTTCGCTGCCGCGATTCTGGCATCGGCATGAATCCAGCCGCGCTGGCGAAATTATTTACGGCGTTCACCCAAGCCGACGCCTCGACCACTCGCCGGTTTGGTGGCACTGGCCTGGGGTTGGCGATCGTGCAGCAACTGGTGCAGCTGTGGGGCGGCACCATTCGCTGCGACAGCACCCCAGGCGTTGGTAGCACGTTCATCATCACCCTGTCGCTGCCGACCACGTTACTGGCGCCCAAGCACAGCATGTCGCGGTCGATTCAGCTGCCGCCATCGGCGCCCATCAGCCCGTTACCGACAGAAACGACCAAGCTGGTGGAGGCGTCTGACGCGACGGCTGCCGCTGTCGTCACTGTCGCTGTCGTCACTGTCGCTGTCGCCAGCGCTGGAATCGCCAGCGTTTCGCCAGCGCCGATCGCGGTGCGCGTGTTGTTGGCGGAAGACAATCCGATTAATCAACGGCTGGCTTCTTCCATGCTCAAAAAACTCGGATGCACGGTCGAAGCCGTAGCCGATGGAGAAAAAGCTGCCGCCTGCTGCGCCGTGACTAATTTTGATGTGGTGTTCATGGATATGCAGATGCCGGTCATGGATGGCCTGGAAGCAGCCCGCCGAATCCGCGCTGGCGAGCCTGCCGGGCGGCGCGTACCGATCATTGCGCTCACCGCGAATGCCTTCAGCGAAGACGAAGCCGCCTGCCTTGCCGCCGGCATGGACGCTTTCCTCAGCAAGCCCGTCAGTGTCGCGGACCTCAAGGGAATGATCGAGCGATTCGCGCCTCGCTGAATCCACGGATGCACACGGTCTCATCTCGTTTTAGGGAATCCTGATGTTTGATCTCCGCGCTCCCAGTTTGTTTCTGATGGTTGCGGCCTTGCCGCTGGTACCGCTGGTACCGCTGGTGGCTGGCGATGCGCCGACAGAGGCCGTCACGCTCAGCGATGCGTTGACGAAAGGCTCGTTCGGCGGCGGTGTTCGCTATCGTTTGGATTACCTCGATCAGGATTCGTCGACCAAGGATGCGCTCGCTTCGACGCTGCGCTTGAACTTGGCGTTCCGCACGTTGCCGTTCTACGGATTCAGCGGCTACCTTGACCTCTATAATAACGCGGTGGTCGGCAACGATCTCTACAACAGCATTCAAAACGCCGGGTCATCAAACGCCCAAAATCGACCGGTCATTGTCGATCCAGAAGGACATGGCGTGAACGAGGGCTACGGCCGCTACACGAACAAACAATGGCTCGACACCAAGATCACCGTTGGTCGCCAACTCTTCACCCTCAACGATGAAGTCTTCGTCACTGCCAGCACCTATCGGCAGAACAACAACCGTTTTGACGCGGCGAGTATCGAATCGCATCCGTTGCCTGAGCTGTTGGTGCAGTACGCCTACATCTGGAATAACCAGGACGTGCTCGATGTCAGAAAACCGATGGCCTCGCACGTCGGCAACCTCAAATACAGCAAGAAGGGCATCGGCGGTATGGCGGCCTACGCCGTGTTGCTGGACTACGACTATTTACCCAACCGCGACGTCAGCACCTTTGGCATTCGCATCGATGGTCCATTCAAAGTGAGCGACGACGTGGGCGTGATTTACGAAGCGGATGTCGCCAAGCAGACCGACGCGTTCGACAACACCCAGAACATCGACGCCGACTACCTCATGGCCCGCGTCGGCCTCAGTTTCAAAAAATGGTACGCGAGCGTGGGATATCGTCATCAGTCCGGGGTCAGTGATTCGTCGGACGCGCCATTCGAAGGATCCCAAATCGGTTATCCATGGCCGTGGCGCGGTAATACCGAACAGCTGGTGTTCACCCCAAGGAAGGGTCTCAACACCATGATGGTGTGGGCCGGCGGCGCGATTCCGCCGATACCCGGCCTGAGTTTCGACCTGTGGTATTTCACCTTTGACTCGACCGAAAACCACATCGCTTACGGCTCGGATTCTAGCGCCGCGCTGATATACCGCATGCCCTTTGAGCCGAAATGGTGGATCAGCGGCCTGATCGCGCAGGCCAGGGAAGGCGATAAAGGCAACGGCGCTTTCTTCGACGCCACCCGCGCGGTGTTCACGACCGGGTATCGTTTCTGATTCTTGAGGCGGCCTGCTGGTTTACTCTCTCGCCCGATTGATAGTTTTCCGCAACGTCAGTGGCGATTGGCGTGCAGGGGCCCAACGAAGATGCGACATCAAAAATATTTTTTGGCCGAGTATTTTTTGGTCAAAGCGAGTTTCCTATGACCGACCATTCGCCTCAATGGTGGCTCGGTCG